>NZ_JALNWM010000001.1 GCF_023230885.1 Desulfocurvus sp.
ACGGCCCAGTCCGCGCCGCTCGCCGCAAGGGCCCCGGCCACGGCGCGGCAGGTGGCCGGGCGGACCAGGGGCGTGTCGGCCGGGAGCACGAAAAAGGCGTCCACCTCCGGCCCCAGGGCGGCCATGCCCGTGGTCATGGACCCGAACATGCCCTCGGCGTAGCGCGGGTTATGCACCGGGCGGGCCCCGGCGCGCCGGGCCAGGGCGCCCACGGTGTCGGCCTCGCGGCCCGTGACCACCACCACCTCGGCGGCCCCGGCCTCGCGCAGGCAGGCCACGGCGCACTCCAGCACCGTGGCCGTACCCAGGGGCAGGGCGGGCTTGAGCCGCCCCATGCGCGAGGACAGCCCTGCCGCAGGCACCACGGCGCCCAGGCGCAGGCCGTCCGGAACGGCGGGGAAGCCCGGCCCGTTCTGCGCCGCGATCATTTGCCGCCCTCGGCCGCCGCGCGGCATTGCACCAGTTCGGCCACGATGCTCACGGCGATTTCCTCGGGCGTACGCGCGCCGATGGCCAGGCCGATGGGGCAGTGGCAGCGGGCGATGGCCGCGTCGGCCACGCCCTCCTCGCGCAGGGCGGCATACACGGCGTCGCGCTTGCGGGTGCTGCCGATCATGCCCACATAGCGCGCCGGGGTCTTCAGGGCGGCGGCCAGCACGGTCTTGTCGTGCAGGTGGCCCCGGGTGACGATGACCAGCGAATCGGCCTCGCCTACCTCCAGGCCCTCCAGGGCCCGGTCCAGGGAGGGCGGCACCAGCACGGCGTCGGCGTCGGGGAAGCGCTCCCGGTTGGCGAACTCGGCGCGGTCGTCCAGAACCACGGTGCGGAAGCCCGCGATGCGCGCCACCTGGGCAGTGGGCCGCGAGACGTGCCCGGCGCCGAAGATGAACACGGCGGGTTGCGGGGCCAGAGGCAGAGCCGCCAGCAGGCCCCCCGGGCCGGGGACGGCCTGGGGCCGCCCCGATGCCTGGGCCTGGGCCAGCACCGAGGCCAGGGCGGCGGCGTCGCGCCCGGGCCAGGGTGGCGGGGTCTGCCCGGGGGCCAGGGCGGCCCGGGCCGCGACGCGCAAGGCCCCCGGCCCCCGGTCCTGCGGGGCGTCGTCCAGGGCCGCGAGCAGCGTCACGCGCCGCCCCTGGCGCAGGGCGTCGTCCAGGGCCGCGAAGACCGGGGCGTCGGCGCCGCCCAGGCGCTCCAGCAGCACGGTCACCCGCCCGCCGCAGACCATGTCGGCCTTGGCGGCCAGTTCGTTGTCCAGCTCGTGGCGTTGCAGCAGGGCCGCGGCCGGGCCCCGGGAGAACAGCTCCCCGGCGGCACGCATGGCCCGGGCCTCCAGCAGGCCGCCGCCCACGGTGCCCTCGATGCTCCCGTCGGGCCGCACGGCCATCATGGCCCCGGCTCCGCGCGGGGTGGAGCCGCTGCTGGAGACCACGGTGGCCAGCACCAGTTCCTCTCCCGCTTCCAGCGCCGTGCGCACGGCGCGTAGGCAATCGTTCATGACGTTTCTCCGTGGTTTGTCCGGGGCATGGCCCGTTTGGCGAAGCCCGGGGCGATGCGCCCGTCGCGCGCGGCGACCCGCACCACAGGGCGCGGGACGCCCCAGGGCGGGGCCGCCAGGACGCGGGCCGCGGCCCGCGCGGGGTCCGCCGCGCCGGGCGCGAGGTACAGGTCCAGTCGCAAATCTTCGGGGTCCGGCCCCCGGCTCAAGGCATAGTCCAGGACGCCCGCCAGGGCCAGCAGTTCGGCGTCCAGGGCGGCGCGCCCCGGTTCGCCGCCTGCGGCCAGCCGCCCGGGCACCGTGTCCAGCCGCCGCAGGGGGCTGCCGCAGGGGCAGGCCCCGGGCAGCAGGCGCCCGGCGTCGCCGCTGCGGTAGCGGATGAGCGGCATGGCCCGGCGGCCCAGGGTGCTGATCACGATTTCGCCCCACTGGCCGTCGGCCACGGGCGCGCCCGTGGCCGGGTCGGTGATTTCCACCAGCAGGTCGGCCTCGCGCAGGTGCATGCCCGGGCCCTGGCCGCAGCCCACGGCGCCGCCCAGCCCGGTTTCGGTCATGCCCCAGTGTTCGTGGACGGCGCAGCCCAGCAGGGTTTCCACGCGCCGGGCCAGCCCCGGGGGCGGCGTGTCCCAGCAGAGCAGCGCCCGGCGCACCGGGCCGGGCCCCGGGCTCCGGGCCGCCGCCAGCCGCGCCAGTGCGTGGACGTGGACCGGCGTGCCCACCAGCACCCGGGCGCCGGAGCCTTCCAGCAGGGCCAGGGCCGCCGGAACGTCCCAGGGCTCGGGGCAGCACAGGCAGCGCCCGCCCAGGGCCTCCACGCCCCGGGCCAGGAGTCGGCCCACGCCGTCCTGGCTGGCGCCCGGCAGCAGGGCCAGCACCGTGTCGCCGGGGGCGGCGAGCAGCTCCATGCCGTGGCGGAAGAAATCCACCGTGGCGTCCAGGTCGGCCCGGGTGAAGAACAGGCGCTTGGGCGCGCCCGTGGAGCCCGAGGTGGACAGGGTGACCACCCGGGCCACCTCGTCCTGGGAAGTGCACAGCAGGCGCTCGGGCGCCTGGCGCAGGGTCTGGGCGTCCATGCGCGGCAGGCGGGCCAGGTCGGCCGGAGCGCGCAGGGTGGCGGGGTCCGCGTCCGCCAGGAGCTGGCCGTAGAAGGGGCTCTCGCGCCGGGCCAGGGTCACGGTTTCGCGCAGGCGGGCCATCTGCCAGGCCGCAAGCTCTTCGGGGCCGGGGGGCGGCCCCGGGGCGGGGCGGCCCATGCGCCGGTTCAGCCAGCGGTCAAGGGGCGTCATGGCTGGTGCGGCGGCCAGCGGTGCTCCTGTGCAGCGGCGAGCCGTCCGTGGCCGTGAGGTTGTAGGCGCAAAAGGGAATCAGCCGTCCGTCGGGCGCGGCCACATGGATGCAGCAGCCGCGCAGGCGCTCCAGGTCCAGGGTCCAGGCGTCCTGGAAGGCCATGCCCGAAACGGCGAAGATGTGCGTGCGCGCCCGGGCCAGGAAGCGGTCCAGGTCGTCGGCGGGCCCGGCCATGGGCAGGGCCGCGCCCCGGGGGGCGGCCCACTGGCGGGCCACATAGGCCTTGGCCTTGTCCGCGCCCTCGGCGGCGGGGCGCGGGGCGCAGCAGTTCCCGCCCCCGCGCGACAGGCGCGTCAGGCCGCCGTCCTCGCCCACAAGGTAGCTGGCGTTGAAGGAGCACAGGGCGTGCTCGCAGCCCGGGGGCGAAAAGTCGGCGGCGCGGACGAGCCCGCCGGTCTGGGCCTCCAGGGCGGTCATGACCTCGGGCAGGGTGATGCGCGCCGCGTCGGCCGGGGGGCCCGGGTGGCGCCCGAAATAGCTCACGGGCTGGAAGTGCACCCCGCGCACCCCCGGAGCCCGTTCCACGCCCAGGCGCAGGATGGCGCCCAGCTCGGTGGCGTTGACCCCCGGAACCACCGTGGGCACCAGGACCACCCCCACCCCGGCGCGCGACAGGCGCTCCACGGCGGCGAGCTTTTCTTCCAGCAGGGGCCGCCCGCGCAGGATCTCGTAGGGCCGCTGGGTCACGCCGTCGAATTGCAGGAAGGCCGAATCCAGCCCGGCGGCGGCCAGGGCCTCGGCGTAGCCGTCCTCGCGGGCGATGCGCAGGCCGTTGGTGTTGAGCTGCACGAAGGGGAAGCCCGCGCCCTTGGCCAGGGCCACCAGGGCGGGCAGGTCGTCGCGCACCGTGGGTTCCCCGCCCGAGAGCTGGATATTGCACGGCCCGGAGTGGCGCATGACGCCCTCCAGCAGCCGGGCCACGGCCTCGGGGGTCGGGTCGGGACGCGGGGTTTCGCCCGCGCTGGCGAAGCACAGCGGGCAGGTCAGGTTGCAGCGCCAGGTGACCTCCACCAGGGCGGTGCAGGTGTGCTGGCCGTGGTCCGGGCACAGGCCGCAGTCGTACGGGCAGCCCCGGGCCCGGGGCGTGGCGGGTTCGGCCGGGGGCGAGGGCGTCTTGGGCCGCAGCCAGCCCTCGAAGGCCGGGGCCCCGCGCCACACGGGCGTGGAGAACTCGCCGTGGAGCGGGCAGGCCTTCACCAGCCGGGTCACCCCGTCGGCCGTCTCGCGCCGGGCCGGGATGGTCCTCAGGCAGACGGGGCAGACGCTGGCCGTGGGCTGCCGGGCCTCGGGGGCGCTCATGCCGGGCGGCCCTGGGTGGGGTCGATGCCGTTTTCGGCCAGCAGGTCCAGGGTCCGCTCGAAGGTCTCGGCCACGATGGCCCCGCACACGGCCCGGTCGGGCGCCGTGCAGTCCCCGCCGGTGATGGCCCCGCAGTGCACCCCGCCGTGGCGCGCGCCCACGGTTTCCCGGAACCAGTCGTTCAGTTCGGCCAGCATCAGCGGCAGGCGGTCGTGGGGCTGCTCCCCGGCCTGGCCCCGGCCCGCGTGCAGCCCAAGGACCAGGGCCGCCCCGGTCAGGGCGCCGCAGGGCCCGGCGCAGTCGCCCGCGCCCAGGCACAGGCCCTGGGCGGCGCGCACCAGGTCGGGGTTGTCCCGCCCCAGGTCCTCCAGGGCCAGGAGCACGAAAATCTGGGCGCAGCAGAAACCGGCGCCCGCCAGCCGCGCCATGCGCAGGGAGGTGTCGCTCATCGTGTCGGTCATCTCGGTTCTCCGGGTTTGCGGGCCAGAAGCAGGAAATAGCCGCGCCGCGCCGCGCACCCCGGGGCCGCGCCGCACAGGGCCAGCCGGGCCGCCAGCTCCCGGGCCAGGGCGCCGTGGTCCTCCACGGCCACGGGGTCGAGCCCGGCGGCGCGCACCAGGGCCGTCACCCCGGCCACAGTCATGGCCCCGGCGACGCAGGACGGGGCCGCGCCGCCCGGGGCGGCCTTGGACCGGGGCGCGCCCGGGGGCAGGCAGAGGTCGGCCAGGGCCAGCGTCCCGCCCGGGGCCAGCACGCGGGCGAATTCCCCCAGGGCCGTCGCCGGGTCGGGCACCAGGGAGAGCACGCATTCGCACAACACCAGCCGCTGGCTGCCCGAGCGCACGGGCAGGGCCTCGGCCACGGCGCGCGCCAGGGGCAGCCCGGGTGCCGCAGGGGCGCCGAGCTGCCCGGGGTCGGGCTCCAGGCCCACGGCCCGGGCGCCGTGGCGACTGCGCAGCCGGGCCACGCTGGCCCCGCTGCCCGCGCCGACATCGAGCACCGGCCAGCCGGGGCGCAGCCCGGCCAGGGCCACGGCGCGCTCGGTCAGCGCGAAGCCCCCGGGGCGCAGGGTCGGCCCGGCGGCGGCGCGCACGGCCGGGTCGCGCCACGAGGGCACGGCGCACGGCGCGGCCCGGGGGGCGGGGCCGAGGTCGGGGCCGGGGCCGGGGCCGGGGCCGGGGCCGGGGCTCACTTGTCCTCCAGGAGCTTTTCCACTTCGAGCATCTTGCCCAGAGCCAGGTCCTCGGGCACCAGGGTCAGGCCGCAGGCCGGGCAGCGCGGCAGCTCCACCTCGAAGCGGCTGCCCATGTATTCCAGGACCGCCGGGGCCATGACCAGGGACTGTCCGCAGGCCGCGCAGCGCCAGCCGGAGTAGTCGCCGTCCAGAACCTTCAGGGTGCTCATGCGGGGCCTCCCATGATCTGCATGCGGTGGCTCCAGGCCTTGTGGACCAGGAATCCGCCCGCGCCGTCGGGCTCGTATTCCACCCAGTAGGTCACCGGGCCGGGGCGCAGGCTGGCCAGGTGGCGGCCCGTGGCGGCGTCGACCAGGGCCCGCCCCGTCTCGCGGGCATGCAGGATGACCTTTTGCAGGTCGGTGGTCAGGATGCGCCGGTCCTGCATGGCCCGGGCGGCCTCGGGGGCGATGGTCAGGGCCAGGGCCTCGTGGGCCGGGCGCGGCCCGGGCTCCTCGGCCCACAGCCCGCGCAGCAGGCCCTCGCGCAGGCGCACGCGGTTTTCGCGGCGGGCGGAGTGCCCGGGGGCCGGGCGCGCCGCCGGGTCGGGCTCCTCGCCCGGGGCCAGCAGGTCCAGCAGGTGCAGGGCGCGCTTGCCCGCGCGGGCGAGCATGTCGCGGCACATGGCGCAGGAGGTGACGAAGTCCTCCTGGGCGGCCCGGGCGCGCCGGGCGGCGACCTGGGCGCCCAGGGCGGGGTTGGCCGCGTCGAGCAGGCCGCCGAAGCCGCAGCACTCGGTGTATTCGCCCGTGAGGGCTGGCTCCACCGTCGTGCGGCCCAGGCGGTGCAGCAGCTCGCGCACGGCCTGGCGCTGGGCCGGGTCGTGGCGCGACGCGCAGGGGTCGTGCACGGCCAGGGCCTCGCCGGATGCGGCCCCGGGGGCCGGGGCGCCGGGCCCGGCCAGGGCCGCCCACAGGGTGCCGATGCGTGCCTCGGGCAGGACGCGGCGCAGGGTCAGGACGCAGGTGGGGCAGGCGACCACCAGCTCCGGCCGGCCCAGGGCCAGCCAGTCTGCGCGCAGGGCCTCGCCCGTCTGGGCGAGGAGGGCTTCGCGTCCGGCCCAGTGCGCCGGGGCGCCGCAGCAGCGCAGGAGCAGCCCCGTTGGCCCCGGCAGGGCCGCGCGCGCCAGGGCGTAGGCCCGCTCCACGGCCCCGGGGTCCGAAGCCGGGAGCTGGCAGCCGGGGAAAAAGGCGAAGGCGCTGGCGTCCTGGCCGGGGGCGTGGCGGGCCAGGGCGCAGTCCGGCCCGCAGGCCTGGGCCATGTCGTCCAGGGCGAACTCGTGGGCCGAGGGCGGCATCTTGCCGCGCTCGACCATGTCGCGCCGCGCCGTGAGGCACAGCCCGCCCATGTCGAAGTCCTCGGGGCACACGGTTTCGCACAGCCCGCAGATCATGCAGGAGTTGAGCATGGTGTTGGCCTGGCGCATGCCCATGACGATGGAGGCGTTGTTGTAGATCTGGCGTGCGTAGGTCTTGGGGTAGCCCTTGTAGTGCTCCAGGTAGGCGCAGCGGCGCACACACTGCATGCACTCGCAGCGCAGGCAGCGCGCGGCCTCGGCCCGGGCCCAGGCGGCGTCGGCGCCTTGGGCGGGCAGGGGGGCCGGGGGAGCGGGGGCCACGCCGTCCAGGTCCGTGGACAGGCGCGAGTCGAAGGGGCCCTCGCGTTCGCGCCCCGCCGTGAGGGACGCGCCCTGGGTGAAGCGCTCGATGGAATTGGCCGCGCGCCGCCCCAGGGCCGCCAGCAGCGCCGGGGACGGGGGCGCGCCCGCGGCCCCGCCCGCAGGCAGGGGCGCGGCAAACAGGCCCAGGCGGGTGGTGCCCAGGGTCAGTGCGTCGGGCTCGCCCAGGCCCAGGGCCTGCGGGCTCAGGGTTTCGGGGTCCGCGAACACGGCGTCCACGCCCTCGGGCAGGGCGTGGGGGTCGTCCTCGCGGGCGGCCAGGGCCGGGCTGGGGTCGGCGCCGGTGCGCAGGGCAACGCCCATGCGCTCCAGGGCGGCCAGGGCTTCGGCCAGGGCGGCCTCGGGCAGCTCGTCGCCGTGGCGGGCGAGCAGGGCGCGGCCCGGGTCGCGGGCCGCGAGGGTCACGGCGTAGCCCTTCCTGGCCAGGTCCCAGGCGCAGGCCAGCCCGGCCAGCCCGTCGCCGAGCACCAGGACGGCCTTGCCCCGGGCGGGCAGGGGCCGCACGGGCGGGGTGCGCGTGGCGGCCCGGGCCAGGAAGCGCTCCAGCGCGCCCATTTCCACTGCGCCGCCCAGCCCGGAGCGCAGGCAGGCCGCCCGGCAGGGCGCGTCGCAGATGCGGGCCATGACCCCGGGCAGGGGCAGGGTGCGGCAGGCCGTGGCCCAGGCCGCGTCCACCCGGCCTTCGGCCAGGGCCGTGCACAGGCCCCGGGCGTCCAGGTGCAGCGGACAGGCCGCCTGGCAGCGCGGGGGTTCCTCCTGGGTGCAGCGGGCCTCCCACTGGCGCAATTCCTTTTGGTCCATGCCCATCGGCGCCCTCCCAAAAAAGAAGGCGGCGGCACTGCGGCAACCCGCAGCGCCGCCGCCTGTTTCATGGTTTGCTTACGCCTTGGCCTTCAGCCCGGCAAGCACCTTCTCCGGCAGGGCCGGAAGGGCGGTGATGCGCACGCCGCAGGCGTTGTAGATGGCGTTGATGATCGCCGGGTGCGGAGCGCACAGCGGGATCTCGCCCGCGCCCGAGGCGCCGAAGGGGCCGTCGGGGCGCGGGGTTTCCACATAGACGATCTCGATGTCGTCGGGGATCTGCTTGATGTACGGGAAGCCCGCCCCGACCATGGTCGAGTGCTTCTTGATGTCCTCGTAGTCTTCGGACAGGGCCAGGCCGATGCCCTGGGCGATGCCGCCGTAGATCTGGCCGTCGGTGACCAGGAAGTTGTTCACCTTGCCGATGTCGGCCACCATGGTCATCTTCTCCACGGTGGTCTTGCCGGTGGCGATCTCCACGGCGACCTCGGCCATGAACAGGCCGTACATGTAGCAGCAGAAGGGGCTGCCCTGGCCGTTGGCGTCGCAGTCGCGGGCCGGTGCGGTGAACTTGCCGCTGTAGCGCAGGGCCAGGCCCTCGGCCTTCATTTCGTCATGGGTGCGGAAGGAGCCGTCGGGCTTCTTCATGGCCGCGATGAGCACCTCGCAGGCGTTCTTGGTCGCCTGCCCGGCCATGACCTGGGAGCGGCTGCCGCCGGCGGGGCCCGCGTTGGGGGCCTTGCTGGTGTCGTTCATGACCAGGCGGATCCTGTCGGGGGCGATGCCCAGCGGGCGCAGGGCCTCGTGGGCCGTGCCCAGGGAGCCCATGTCCGCGCCCTGGCCGTGGTCTTCCCAGCAGGTGTACACGGTCACGCCGCCGTCCTCGTTCAGCTCCACGTCCACCTCGGAGGAGTCGGGGCCGTCGAGGCCCGAGCCGTACACGCCCACGGCCACGCCCACGCCGCGCTTCACGGCGTCGGTGGAGGAGGCGGCGGCGCGCTTCCTGGCTTCCTCGTACCTGGGGCGCAGCTTGTCGATCATCTCGGGCAGGGAGTAGACCTCGGGGTCCTGGCCCGTGGGCGTGGTCGAGCCCTTGCGGTAGACGTTCTTGTAGCGCAGCTCCAGTGGGTCCATGCCCAGCTTTTCGGCCAGCTCGTCCATGAGCACCTCGGAGGCGAATTCCGCCTCGGGGCCGCCGTAGCCGCGGAAGGCCGCGCCCCAGGCGTGGTTGGTGCACACGGTGCGGCCCTCGCCGCGGATGGCCGGGATGTCATAGCCCGCGCCGATGAACTGGGCGCCGCGCAGGGTCAGCAGGTCGCCGAACTCGGAGTAGGGGCCGTGGTCCACGGTCCAGTCGGTCTCCATGCCCAGGAGCTTGCCGTCCTTGGTGGCGGCCATGCGCACGGAGGTGAACTGGGGCGAGCGCTTGCCGGTGTAGGTCTGCTGCTGGAACCAGGTGTAGTTGAGGTACACGGGGCGGCCGGTGGCCAGGCAGGCCGCGCCCACCAGGGCCTCCATCGTCGGGCTGAACTTGTAGCCGAAGGTGCCGCCCGTGGGGTTCTGGACCATGACGATCTTGTCGGGCTCCAGGCCCAGGCCGGGGGCGATCATGTACAGGTGCAGGTGCAGGCCGATGGACTTGGAGTGGATCACCAGCCGGCCCTGCTCGTCGAGGTAGGCGAAGCCCGTGTCGGGCTCGATGGGCATGTGCGGCTGGCGGGTGGTGAAGTAGTCGCCTTCCACGACCACGTCGGCCTTCTCGAAGATGGGCGCGGTGTCCTCGCCCTTGGCGATCTTCTGGGTGTAATAGACGTTGGGCGTGCCGGGGTGGATTTCCATGGCGTCCTCGGCCATTGCCGCCTGGGCGCTCATGTACTCGGGCAGCTGCTCCAGCTCGACGCGGACCTTGGCCGCCGCGGCCTTGGCGTTGGCCTCGGTGTCGGCGCAGACGATGGCCAGGGCGTCACCGAACTGGAAGACCTTCTCGTCGCACAGGATGGGCCGGTCCCAGCCGTCGCCCTTGTTGGTGGGGAAGGTGATCAGGCCGGTGATGCGGTTCTTGCCCTTGACATCCTTGTGGGTCACGACCTTGAAGACGCCGGGCATCTTCTCGGCCTCGGCGGTGTCGATGGCCAGGATCCTGGCGTGGGACACCTCGGCCTGGACCAGGGCGCAATGCAGACTGCCGGGGGGCAGGCGCAGGGCCAGGTCGGCGCCGAAGTCCCACGTTCCGGTGACCTTGGCCACCGCCGTGGGCCGGGGGTACTTGGTGCCCCAGATGCGCCCGTCCTCGGGAACCTTGAACAGCAGTTCGTCGGTGCTCATGTCGCCGCGCAGGACGGCGGCGGCGTCCATGACCGCGTCCACCAGGGGCTTGTAGCCGGTGCAGCGGCAGGCGTTGCGGTGCTTCTGGAACCAGTCGCGCACCTCCTCGCGGGTGGGGGCGGGGTTGGCTTCCAGCAGGGCGTAGGTGGAAACGATGAAGCCCGGGGAGCAGAAGCCGCACTGGGCGCCGCCGTGGGCGATCCAGGCCAGCTGGATGGGGTGCAGCTGCCCGGGGGTGCCGATGCCCTCCAGGGTCAGGATGCGGGAGCCGGACTGCACGCGGCTCATCTTGCGCGTGCAGGAGCGGACCAGTTTGCCGTCCATGTAGACGGTACACGCGCCGCACTGGCCCGTGCCGCAGCCGACCTTGACGCTGGTCAGCCCGAGGCCCTCGCGCAGATACTGGACCAGGGTGCTTTCCGGATCGGCCAGCACCATGCGGTCCACGCCGTTGACGTTGAGAGTCAGTCTGAGCATGGTTCCCCTCCTTGTGCGGGGTGTTTTTCCGCGACGGCCTGCGCCCCGCCCGGGGCGCGGCCTCGCCTATTTGCCAAAGGGACACACCGGGTAGCGGCACTCCGGGCACCCGGCGCAGAAGCCGCCGTGGCCCAGGGCCGTGATGTCCTCGCGCGTGGGCCGCTCCCCGGCCAGGATGCGCGGCACCACCAGGTCGAAGATACTCGCCCGGTAATACATGACGCAGCCCGGCAGCCCGACGATGGGCACATCGCCCTTGTAGGCCAGCATGAACATGACGCCCGGGAAGGTCGGGGCGCCGTAGGTGACCACCTCGGCCCCCGTGGCGCGGATGGCCGCGGGGGTCTGGTCGTCGGGGTCCACGGACATGCCGCCCGTGACGACGACCATCTGCGCGCCCTCGGCCAGGAACGCCTCGATGGCCGCGCAGGTGGCCCGGGGGTCGTCGCCGACAAAGCGCTGGCCGACCACCGTCGAGCCCAGGGCGCCGAATTTGTCGCGGATGACCGGGCCGAACTTGTCCTGGATGCGCCCGCTGTAGATTTCGCTGCCGGTGGTGACCACGCCAACGGACAGGGGCCGCAGCGGCTTGACCTGGATCACCGGGCTGTTCTCGGCGCAGATGGCCTCCACCCGGGCGATCTTGGCCTCGTCGATGACCAGGGGCACCACGCGGGTTCCGGCCACGTCGCGCGGGGCGGCGATGTGCTGGCCGGTGTGCAGCGTGGCCAGCACCACCTCGTCGATGGCGTTGATGCGCGCCAGGGCCTGGACGTTGACGCACAGCAGCCCGGGCTCGGCGCGCAGGTTGATGCGCCCCTCGCAGACCGGGGACAGGGTCAGCCCCGGCCCGGCGGCGGCCTCGGCTATGCGCCGGGCCGCGTCGTTTTCGTGGAGCTGCCCGGGCTCCAGGTCCAGGACGTAGATGTGCTCCTTGCCGATCCGCAGCAGGGGCTCGATGTCGTCGCGGGTGACGACGTGGCCCTTGCGGAACGCCGGGCCCTTGTATTCTCCGGGGACGATGCGCGTCATGTCGTGGCACAGCACCATCCCCACCGCCTCGTGGACGGGAACGGACTTCATCACTGGCGCAACCTCTTGCGTTGCGGGGACTTTATACTCGGGCCGCCCGGTGGCCGGGCGACCAGCCTTGCTATGCTCTTGTGAGCATATTCACCTTGTGCCCAGTTGAGCACGACCGCTGTTACAGGTCAAGAGGGAACCCCTGTGAAAATGCCTCGTTACGGAGAGTTTCCCGCGCCCGGGGAAACTGCTAGGGTGGGGCTGCGCCACGACGGGCTGGCGCAAGCCCCAAAGGAAGGAACGCATGGACAAGCTGCAACCCAGGATGCGGGTCAAGATATGGCTGGAGCATGAGGACAGGCTCGTTTTCGGGCCGGGCTGCGCCATGCTGCTGCGCGAGATCGAGCGCAGCGGCTCCCTGTCCGGCGCGGTGAGGAACCTGGGCATGTCCTACCGGGCGGCCTGGGGGCACATCAAGAAGGTCGAGGAGAACCTGGGCCGGAGCCTGGTGGTCAAGACCGGCGGCAACAAGAGCGGCTACAGCCTGTCCGCCGAGGGGCTCCGGCTGCTCGAAGCCTACGAGGCCTGGCTGCACGCCGTGCAGGATCACGCCTTCGCCCTGGCGGACGAGCTGTTTCCCTGGCCGGTGCGGCGCTAGGGCGCGGTCTGGCCCCGGGCCGCCGCGCAGTCCCGCACTGCGGCCTCCCACTGCGGCGTGTAGCGCGCCTTGTGGATTTCGTCGGCCTGGGCGCGGCATTCCAGGAGCGTCTGGTCGTCGGCCCCGCTGGAGCCGAAGGTCGCGCAACCGGTCAGAATCATGGCCGCCAGCGCGGCGGCGAGTAGCGTCTTCATTTCCTTCCTCCTGCGGTCAGGGGTCCAGGCTGTTCCAGGCCGTGCGGGCCACCGGGGCGAATCCGTCGCGCTGCATGACCACGTCCATGGGCAGCAGGCCCAGGGCGGCCACGTCGGCCACCGGTTCGTCCAAGGCGCCCGAGGCGTCGCAGGTCGCCAGGTAGCGGTTGCACTTGCGGCACAGGTCGGCGCGGGCCTCGGCCCGGCCCTCGGGATGGCGGTATTCCAGCGTCCCGTGCTCCTCGTTGCCGCAGTGCGGGCAGGCGTGGCGCTGGAAGCGCCACTGGGCCGCGCAGCGCGAGCAGTGCAGCCAGCGCTGGCCGCCGTGGTTCTTCAGGTAGGCGTCGTCCTGGCCGGAGCTGCGCAGGATGGCCAGCGCGGGCAGCGCGCCGCATACGGGGCAGTAGCCCTGGCCCCAGGCGCCCAGGGTCGCGGCCCGGGCGACCTCGGAGCCCACGGCCTCCAGCACGGGCCGCAGGGCCAGGCCCGCCGCCAGCTCCAGGCTGCGGGCGTCCACGCCAAGGCTTTTGGCCTGGCGCGCCAGGGCCGCCTCGTCGCCGCGAACAACGCCCTCCATGAGCGCCGCCGAGTCCACGGCGTCGGATTCCAGGGCATACATGAGCTTGCGCAGGTCCTCGGAGATGCCGGGGAAGGAGCGGGCCATCACCGGCAGGATGCGCCTGGCCGAGGCCAGGAATGCCTGGGCGTACTCGCCAAGGGGCGCGTCCACGAAGCGGGGCAGGCGCCGGGCCAGCCGCTGGGGGTCGGGGTCCACGGGGGAGAGGCCCGCCGCCAGCAGGGCGGCCCTGGTCTTGAGCAGTTCGGCGAACAGCGGCGCGAAGGCGTCGAGAACCCCTGCCAGGGAGGCGTTTTCGGTTCGCAGCCGCTCGGTCCAGGTGCGCAGTCGTTCCAGTTCTTGGCTTCGATCCATCATATCGCCTTGTGCGTGCGGCGGACGGGGGCCCCGGGCCCCCGTCCGCCGACGGTTGGAGGTGTGCTTAGGCGCGGCTGGCCTTGTTCAGGGGCCGGGCCAGCCGGGCAAGCAATTGCTTGCGGGTCATGGGTGCGGGTGCCTGGGCCACGGCGTGCTGGTGCAGCCGTTCGGGCTCGTCGGCCAGCAGGTAGACCACCGCCACGTCGTCGGGGTTGGCCAGCGACGCGTTGGGGAACTCCCCGCGCACGACCTCCAGGCGCTTTTCGGCCAGCGCCCGGATGTCGTCGTACTCGCCGAAGTGCATGGCCCCCATTGCGCAGGTATTGACGCACATGGGCAGCTTGTCGTTCTTCACGCGGTCGATGCACATGTCGCACTTGGAGACCAGCCCGGTGCCGCTGTCGCGGCGCGGGATGTCGTAGGGGCAGGCGTGGCGCACCTCCTCGAACTCCTCGGCGCTCAGGTGCCTGGTCAGGTCGGTGTAGAGCACCGCTCCGGTGTCCTCGTCCTGCACGATGGCGCCGGGCACATAGTCCTCGGCGGTGAACAGGCAGGGCGGCTGGAAGCAGTGGCGGCACTGGTCCGGGAAGAAGTACCAGCGGATGACGCCGTCGATGAGGTGCTCGCTGAAGCGCACGAGCTTGTAGTTGAACGGGTTCAGGTCCGGGGGATTCTGGTGCGTCCCGGTCTGGCGGGTCTGCACCGCGGGCAGGTTGTGCCATTCCTTGCAGGCGACCTGGCATCCCCGGCACGCCGTGCAGCGCGTGGTGTCAATGAAGAATGCCTTGGGCATGTCCGACTCCTTGGTGGTCCGCCGGGCGGGGGGCGCGTTCCCGCCCGCCCGGCGGGTTGGCTACAGTTCGGTCACCTTGTCGGCCTTGCGGATGTTCACGAGGCTGACCTTGTACTCCGGGATGGTCGTGTTGGGGTCGCCCACGGCGGGGGTCAGCCGGTTCACGGCGTCGCCGCACTTGGGCGTTGTCCATCCGAAGCAGAAGGGCATGCCGATCTCGTGGATGATCCGGCCTTCCACAGGCAGCGGGCGCATCCGCACAGTGACCATCGCCACGGCCTCCACGCGGCCGCGCGCGCTTTCCACCACCACCACGTCGCCGTTGGCGATGCCCTTCTCCTTGGCCAGTTCGGGCGACATCTCCACATACTGCTGGGGCTCGGCCTCAAGCAGCACGGGGGTGTTGCGCGTCTCGCCGCCGCCGCACCAGTGCTCGGTCAGGCAGTAGGTCGTGAGCACGATGGGGTAGCGCTTGTCGGCGGGCTTGGCCAGGGGGTCGGCGTCGCTGATCATGCGCTTCATGCACGGGTTGCTCAGCTGGCCCGAGAAGGGGTTCCTGGCCAGCGGGGTTTCGGCGGGCTCGTAGTGCTCGGGCAGCGGGCCGTCCAGGCGGCCGGGGCCGTAGAGCTGGCCGTAGCCGTCGGCGGCCATGATGAAGGGCAGCTTGCCCTTGCCGCTGGCCATGGGCGGCCAGCCGCCGTCGGGCACGTCGCCCACCCACTTGCCGTCCTCCCAGGAGATGACCGGCTTGGCCGGGTTCCACGGCCTGCCGTTGGCGTCCACGGAGGCGCGGTTGTAGAGCACGCGCCGGTTCATGGGCCAGGCCCAGGCGAAGTTCGGGAACAGCCCGATGTTGGCCTGCATGGGGGTCTGGCTCAGGTCGCGCCGCTTGGCGAGGTTGCCGGAGTCGAGGTAGGAGCCGCATTGCAGCCAGGAGGAGCAGGCCGTGGAGCCGTCCGTCTGGAGGTTGCCGAAGCCGGGTATCTGCTGGCCCTTCTTGTAGGCCACGCCGCCGATTTCCACATCGCGGGTGAACCAGCCGTTGTTGCGCTTGGCGATGCGGTCGGGGTCGAAGGCCTGGGGCCAGTCGTGCATGAGCAGCTGCTCGGGGAAGGCTCCGGGCTCCTGGCGGTAGAGCTTGCGCACGGCGTTCATGATGTCCACCACCATGGCGCCCAGGGAGCGGCTCTCGCCGATGGGCTGCTGGGCCATGTAGTGCCACATGAGCCAGCGCCCGGAGTTGGTGATGCTGCCTTCCTTCTCGCCGCGCTGGGCGCTGGGCAGCAGGAAGACCTCGGTGCCGATGTCCGAGGGGTTCATGCCCGGGCCGCGCCAGAAGTCCGAGGTTTCGGTGTGGTGCAGCTCGCCGACCACGAGCCAGTCCAGGTTGGACAGGGCGCGCCGGGTCTTGTGCGTGTTGGGCGCGCTCTGGGCAGGGTTGGTGCCGAAGACGAAGCCGCCGCTGATCTGGCCCTTGTACATCCTGTCGAAGAGGTACATGAGCGAGTAGTCGCCGTGCTCGTCCAGGCGCGGCAGCAGGCCGTAGCAGAACTCGTTCTGCTCGGTGGCGTTGTCGCCGAACCAGGACTTGAGCAGGCTGGCCATGTACTTGGGCCTGTTCTGCCACCAGTTGGCGCTTTGCGGGTCGTTGGAGACCGGGGTGTTGGCCTTGTTGTAGTCGGCCAGGGTCGGCCATTTGGCCTGCACCATCGGCAGGTAGCCGGGCAGGATGTGGTAAAGCAGGGCGTGGTCCGTGGAGCCCTGGACGTTGGGTTCGCCGCGCAGGGCGTTGATGCCGCCGCCCGCCACGCCGATGTTGCCCAGCAGGAGCTGGATGATGGCCGCCAGGCGGATGTTCTGCACGCCCACGGTGTGCTGGGTCCAGCCCAGGGCGTACATCATGGTTCCGGCCTTGTCGGGGGCGCCCGTGGCGGCGAAGGCCTCGTACACGCGCATCAGGTTCTCGCGCGAGACGCCGGTGGTGCTGGACACGCGGTCCAGGGTGTAGCGGCCGTAGTGGGCGCGCATGAGGTTCAGCACGCACCGCTTGTGCTTGAGGCTCGTGTCGCGCCGGGGCAGGCCGTTCTCGTCGCGCTCGAAGGCCCACAGGCTGCGGTCATAGCGCCTGGTCTTCTTGTCGAAGCCGGCGAACAGGCCGTTGGAGAAGGAGAACTTCTCGCCCACGATGCAGGCCGCGTTGGTGTACTGGACGACGTAGTCGTGGAAGAACTTGTCGTTGTCCAGGATGTACTTCACCATGCCGCCCAGGAAGGCGATGTCGGTGCCCGAGCGCAGGGGGACGTGGAAGTCGCTGCGCGCGGAGGTTCTGGAGAATTTGGGATCGACATGCATGACCACCGCGCCCTTCTCCTTGGCCTTGAGGACCCACTTGAAGGAGATGGGGTGGTGCTCCGCCGCGTTGCTCCCCATGATGAGGATGGCGTTGGCGTTTTCGATGTCAGTCCAGTGGTTGGTCATCGCGCCGCGTCCGAACGACTCTGCCAGAGCCGGTACAGTGGCGCTGTGTCAGATACGCGCCTGGTGGTCGATATGCACGACCCCCAGGCCCCGGAGCATCTGGTGCGAAACGGCGCATTCCTCGTTGTCCATCTGCGAGGTGCCGAGCTGGAAGATGGATTCCACGCGGTTGACGGTCTGGCCCTTGTCGTTGACGGTCTTGAAGTCGCGGTCGCGGGTATCCTTGAGCCGGCGGGCGATGCGCGCCAGGGTCCAGTCCCAGTCCTTCTCTTCCCAGTGGGCGGAGCCGGGGGCGCGATACAGCGGCTTGGTCAGCCTGTGGTCGTTGACGTGCATGGTCAGCAGCGCCGCGCCCTTGGCGCACAGCGCCCCCTGGCTCACCGGATAGTCCGGGTCGCCCTCGACGTTGACCACCGTCCCGTCCTTGACGTGCATGAGCACGTTGCAGCAGCACGAGCAGAACGGGCAGATGGAGATGACCTCCCTGGCGCCGTCGATCTTCATCGCGTAGGCGTGCGCCGCGACGGGCCTCAGGTCCAGGCCGAGCTGGCCCAGGGTCAGCCCCACGGTCCCGGCTCCCGCGACCTTGAGGAAACTTCGCCTCGAAATGTCCATGGTTGACCTCCCTCTGGTTGCGCGGCCGCCGGTTGGCGTCTTCTGGTCCCCGGCCGCATTATGCTTGTGGCAGCATATTGAGAAAGACGAGCCGCCCTTGCCCCATGCGCGGGCTTCGCCTCCGGGGCGGCCCATCTGCGGGCCGGGACCGGAGTATCATGACTATCCTCCTATGACCCGGGGGCCGTGGGGTCAAAAACAGGAGGAATGCGCACCCTTTTGCACCTGGGAGCCCTGTTTTTCTGCTTTAGCCTTCCGTTTTAATTCTTTTTTCCTGTTTTTTGTCTCCGCTGGCCCCCGGCCCGGCCCGGCGGACCCGCCCGGGGGCGGCGCGGCCCGCCCGGGGCAGACGCGCCAGTCGGGGTTGCGGCCGTTTCTCCCGCTTTATCAACGCTTCAGCGAAAGTTGTTCGGCGCATCGATTGGCATGTCAATCTCTTCAAATGTCCACAGTCCGCCGCCGATACGGACCGAATCATATTATCTGATGGTTCGTATTTATTTTTCGCTATCCCCGCGCGCCGTTTCGCCACGCAACGGGGTGCCGCTTCGTGCCCCGTTGCGCGTGTGCGCGGTCTTGGCGCGGGGGTGGCGCAGGCGGCACACGCGCCCGCCCCGCCGCAAAAGGGCGCGAAAGCCGCCGCCGGAAACCCTCCGCCCGCAGGGCCGTGTGGAGAGGCGGGCCAAAACGTCATCCTGTGCCGTTGTACTTCTTTTGCCGCGTGGTTCAGTGGCGAATTTATAGTATTCATCTCCGGTAAAAAATATATAATTTTGATTTTAATGTTCGAATGCACATGGTTTATTCATTTCGAAAGTAATGTCATCTCTAAATGATGCAGCTCTATCCTATTTGACATGGCCGCCATGATACCGTATATAATGTCGAAGTTTGTTTCGGGTATCAAGATTTGTGGAGTGATTTTCTTCGATTGATCCTCTTCCTGCCGCCCTTGATTCACCCGGATCATGCGCATGCCAGGTGTTGCTGATTTTTACGCCACGCCCGGCGTCATGCCCCATCGTGCCCCGGTTTCCTTTGGTCCGCCCGCCTTGGCCGCGCGTCTTGCGCCTCGCCCGCGGCGGCGCCCGGGGGGCGTCCCTGTCAACCGCAAGCCAAGGAGCAGCCCATGCCGAACCTTCCTAAACCATTGCGCGCCCTGCCGCTGCTGGCCGCGTGCTGTCTCGTCGTCCTGACGGCCGGATGCGGCCGGGAGCCGGAAACCGCCCTGGAGCGGGTCAAGGCCGCCGGGGAGATCAGCTTCGCCATGAGCGGCGGCTATCCGCCGTTCAATTTCTACAACGAAAGCAACGAGCTGGTCGGATTCGACGTGGACGTGGCCACCGAGGTGGCCAGGCGCCTGGGCGTGAAGCTGAAGCCCGTGACCACCGAGTGGAGCGGGATCATCGAGGGCCTGCGCGCCGGAGCCTACGACGGCATCCTGGGCAGCATGGCCATTACCGAGGAGCGGCAGAAGGTCGTGGATTTCTCGCAGCCGTACTATTACTCCGGCGCGCAGCTCCTGGTGCGCGAGGACGCGCCCTACGCCGTGCCCGCCGAACTGGCCGGACGCGCGGTGGGGCTGGTCACGGGGACGACCTTCGAGGGCGACGCCAAGGCCCTGGGGGCGGGCGAGGTGCGCCTGTACAAGGACGATACCCAGACCCTCCTTGAGTTGGACAACGGCGTCGTCGACGCGGTGATCACCGACCGCGTGGTCGGCATCGGGGCCATGAACAGCGGCAAATTCGCCGTCCGCCTGCTGGGCGGCCCCCTGCGCAGCGAGGACATCGGCGTGGCCTTCCGCAAGGACGACGGCGCCCTG
Source organism: Desulfocurvus sp. (assembly GCF_023230885.1). Taxonomy (GTDB): domain Bacteria; phylum Desulfobacterota; class Desulfovibrionia; order Desulfovibrionales; family Desulfovibrionaceae; genus Desulfocurvus. The sequence continues at coordinate 19,177 of NZ_JALNWM010000001.1, forward strand.
CGCGACGCGGTGAACGCCATTCTCGCGGCCATGCGCGAGGACGGCACGCTGACAGCCTGTTCCATGCGCTGGCTCGGGGTGGACGTTTCGGTCCGCTAGCCATCCCCGGCGGGGCGGCGCGTCCGCCCCGCCTTCCTTCGCCATCCCGAGGACGCAACCATGCACTACGACGTTTCGGTGCTCGCGCACTATTTTCCCTATTTTCTGCCCGCGGCGTGGATGACCCTGCAGGTCACCGTGCTGGGCATCGCCCTGGGCCTGGCCCTGGGCCTGGGTACGGCCTTCCTCCAGCTGTCGCCGCGCCTAGCCCTGAACGGCCCGGCACGGCTGTACATCTACGTTATCCGCGGCACGCCGCTTTTGTTGCAGCTGCTGTTCATCTACTACGGCCTGCGCGGGGTGCTGGGGCTTGCGGCGGTGCCCTCGGCCGTGTTGGCCCTTGGCGTCCACAACGGCGCCTACATCGCGGTGATCTTCGCCGGGGCCATCCGCTCCATCTCCGGCGGGCAGATGGAGGCCGCGCGCTCCCTGGGCATGACCCACGCCCGGGCCATGCGCCGGATCATCCTGCCCCAGGCGCTCAAGCGCGCGGTGCCGCCCCTGGGCAACCAGTTCATCATCGCCCTCAAGGATTCGTCCCTGGCCAGCACCATCACCATCAACGAGCTGTTGCTCAAGTCCCAGCAACTGGCCTCCAGCAACTTCATGATGATGGAGATGCTGACCATCGCCGCGTTGTTCTACCTGCTCTACACCGGCCTGTTCACGGTGCTTTTCCGCAGGGTGGAGCGCCGCCTGGAGGCCGGTGGCTATGCCTAGGAGGGCGCCAATGATCGAGATCCGCGGCCTGCACAAGTATTTTGGCGACAACCACGTCCTGCGCGGGGTGGACATGACGGTGGGCCAGTCCGAGGTGGTGGTGGTCATCGGCGCCAGCGGCTCGGGCAAGAGCACGCTCCTGCGCTGCGTGAACAAGCTGGAGCGCTTCCGGAAGGGCGAGGTGCGCATCCGGGGCGAGGTGGTGCCCGAGGACGAGCGGGCCATCAACCGCATGCGCACCCATGTGGGCATGGTTTTTCAGCATTTCAATCTGTTTCCGCACATGACGGTGCTTGGCAACGTCATGGAGGGCCCGGTGCAGGTCAAGGGCGTGCCCCGGGCCCAGGCGCGCAGGACGGGCCTGGGCTACCTGGAAAAGGTCGGCCTGGGCGACAAGGTGGACGCCTATCCCGGGATGCTCTCGGGCGGGCAGAAACAGCGCGTGGCCATCGCCCGCGCCCTGGCTATGGAGCCCGACGCCATGCTCTTCGACGAGCCCACCAGCGCCCTGGACCCCGAGCTGGTGGGCGAGGTGCTGGGCGTCATGCGCGAGCTGGCCGCCGAGGGCATGACCATGATGGTCGTGACCCACGAGATGGGCTTCGCCCGCGAGGTGGCCGACACCGTGTACTTCATGGACGAGGGGGTCGTGGTGGAGCAGGGCCCGCCCGAGCGGATTTTCGAGACCCCGGAGCAGCCCAGGACCCGCGAGTTCCTCGCGCAGATCCTGTAGGCCGCGCCAACCGCAACCCGAGGAGGACCATGCAGGCTTTCAACGAACACCAACGCGAGGTCGCCCGCCGCATCAGCGCCGGGGCCGACCAGGGCAACTGGACCGACTGGCGCTGGCACCTGAGGCATTCGGTGCGCGACGTGGAAACCTTCGAGCGCCTGGCCGGATTCCGCCTGGACCCCGAGCACCGCGCGCGCGTGGCCCTGACCGCCGGGCGCTTTCCCATGTCCGTCACGCCGTACTACCTCTCGCTCATCGACGCCAACGACTACGCCGGGGATCCCGTGTTCCGCCAGTCGTTCCCCTCGCCGCGCGAGCTGGAGATCGGCCCCCACGACATGGCCGACCCGCTGCACGAGGACCGCGACAGCCCCGCCCCGGGCATCACCCACCGCTACCCCGACCGGGTGCTCTTCCACGTCAGCAACCTGTGCTCCATGTACTGCCGCCACTGCACGCGCAAGCGCAAGGTCGGCGACGCCGAGGGCGTGCCCTCGCGCCGCGACCTGGAGGCCGGGCTGGCCTATATCCGCAACACCCCGGCGGTGCGCGACGTGCTGCTCTCCGGCGGCGATCCGCTGATGCTGTCCGACGAGCGGCTGGATTGGCTGCTGGGCGAGCTGGGGCGCATCGGCCATGTGGAGGTCGTGCGCATCGGCACACGCATGCCCGTGGTGCTGCCCTACCGGATCACCGACGATCTGGTGGCCATGCTGCGCACCCACCACCCCCTGTGGCTGAACACGCATTTCAACCACCCGCGCGAGCTCACGCGCTCGTCGCGCCGGGCCCTGGCGCGCCTGGCCGATGCGGGCATCCCCCTGGGCAACCAGACCGTGCTCCTGGCCGGGGTCAACGACTGCCCGCGCATCATGCGCGCCCTGGTGCGCAAGCTGGTTCGCGCCCGGGTGCGGCCCTATTACATATACCAGTGCGACCTCTCCGAGGGCCTGGCCCACTTCCGCACCCCGGTGGCCAAGGGCATGGAGATCATGGAGAGCCTGCGCGGGCACACCAGCGGCTTCGCCGTGCCGACCTACGTCATCGACGCGCCCGGCGGCGGGGGCAAGATTCCGGTCATGCCCAACTACATCCTGTCCTGGGGCGTGAACAAGATCGTGCTGCGCAACTACGAAGGCGTCATCGCCACCTACGACGAGCCCGACGACTACCGCGCCGCCGGGTGCGACCGGCGCTGCGACGCCTGCTCCCTGAGCCTCATGACCGACGACGCCGAGGAGTGGACCGCCGTGGGCATCGAGAAGCTCATCACCGACTGGGACGACACGCGCAGCCTGACCCCGCGGGGCAACGAGCGGCTGGAGCGCAGGCGCCATGACCACTAGCGCCGACCGCATCGCCGCCCTGGGCGGCTCCACGGTGCAGCACGGGCCGCAGTCCAACCGCGTGTACCTGATGCACCTGGACCCCGGCGACTGCCCGCAGATCGTGGATGTGCTGGACGACATGGCCAGGCACCGGGGCTACACCAAGGTCTTCGCCAAGGTTCCCGCGTGCGAGACGCGCTGGTTCCTGCGCCGGGGCTATCGTGAGGAGGCCGTGGTGCCGGGGTTTTTCGCCGGGCGCGAGGACGGGGTGTTCCTGGGCAAGTTCCTGTGCCCCCGGCGGCGCGAGCCCGCCGACCCCGCGGCCCTGGCCGGGGTGGTGCGCGCGGCGCGGGCCAAGGCCGCCGCGCCGCGCCGCGCCCCGGCCCTGGCTCCGGGGCTGGCCCTGGCCCCGCCCGGCCCGGAGCACGTCGAGGTCATGGCCGGGCTTTACTCCCGCGTCTTCGCCAGTTATCCCTTCCCCATCCACGACCCGGCCTACCTGCGCCGGGCCCTGGAGCAGGGCGTGGTCTTCATGGGCGCCTGGCACGACGGGGAGCTGGTGGGGCTGGCCTCGGCCGAGCCCGACTACGCCGCGCGCAACGCCGAGATGACCGACTTCGCCGTGCTGCCCCGGCAGCGGGGCAAGGCCCTGGCCCGCCACCTGCTGCGGGCCCTGGAGAAGGACATGGCCGGGCGCGGGGTGGACCTGTTCTACACCATCGCCCGGGCCGCCTCGCACGGCATGAACGCGACCTTCGCCCGCCAGGGCTACCGTTTCGCCGGAACGCTGGTGAACAACACGCACATCGCGGGCGGCATCGAAAGCATGAATGTCTGGTACCGGCGCCGGAGCTGAGGGCGCGCGGTGCGGGCGGACGCGGGGTCCGTCCGCGCCGGGGCCCCCGGGCCCGGTGCCGCCGCAGCAGCCATAAGACCGGCGCGCCGCCAGGCGGCGCTCCTCGGGGAGGCCATGACCCGTTCGCGTTTCGACCTGACCTATTCCGTGCCCTGGAACCTCGGGCTCATCTTCGTGGGCTCGGTGCTGTTCTCCCTGGGCGCCAAGGCCATCGTGGCGCCCCACGGCTTCGTGTCCGGCGGGGTGTTCGGCGTGGCGCTGCTGGCCCACTATTCCACCGGGCTGGCCAGCCCCGGGGTGCTCTATTTCCTTTTGAACATCCCGCTCTTCGCCCTGGCCTGGTTCTTCATCAGCCGCCGCTTCCTCTACTACAGCCTGTGGGCTATGGTCGTGTCCTCGGTGGCCTTCGAGGTCATCCAGGCCGATTTCGGCATCCGCGACCCGCTGCACGCGGCCATCGCCGCCGGGGTGGTCTGCGGGGCGGGGGTGGGCATGGTCCTGCGCTCCCTGGGGTCCAACGGCGGGCTGGACGTGGTCGCCGTGATGCTCTTCCAGCGCTACAACCTGGGCATCGGCAAGTTCTACTTCCTGTTCAACCTGGGCCTGTTCTCCATGACCCTGGCCGCACTTGACGTGGACCTGGTCATCGATTCGCTGATCATGGTCTTCATCACCTCGGTGGTCATGGAGTATTTTCTGGCCCTGTTCTCCCAGCGCAAGGTGGTCTACATCATCTCCGACGCCAGCGAGCGCATCTGCCAGCGCCTGCGCGACGAGCTGAGCCTGGGCGGCACGTTCATCCAGGGCCGGGGCGCCTACACGGGCAACCCCAAGGACATCCTGATGACCGTGGTCAACAACGTGCAGCTCAAGCGCCTGGAGGAGGTTGTCTTCACCACCGACGAGCACGCCCTGTTCATCGCCGAGAACACGTTCAGCGTCATCGGCTCGTCGTTCTCGCGGCGCAAGATATACTGACCGGAGCGGCGACCCGGGCCGGAAGCGGCGGGCTACAGGGTCGCGTCGGGGTGGACGATGACGCGGTTGCGCCCGGTCTGCTTGGCTTCGTAGAGGGCCGTGTCCGCCGCCGCCACCAGGGTCGAGGGCTGGATGCCGCGCTCCGGGATCATGCAGGCCACGCCCATGCTCACGGTGACGCAGTGCGAGACGAAGGAGCAGGCGTGGTCCAGGTCCAGCCCCTGGACGCTGGCGCGCATCTGCTCGGCCAGGGCGGCGGCGTCCCGGGCGGTGGTTTCGGGCAGGATGGCCGCGAACTCCTCGCCGCCGTAGCGGGCGATGGTGTCCGAGGGGCGCTTGAGCACGCCGCTCATGACCTCGGCCGCGTGGCGCAGGCAGTCGTCGCCCGCCAGGTGCCCGTAGTGGTCGTTGTAGTTCTTGAAGCAGTCCAGGTCGACGAAGATGAGCGAGAGGGGGAACTGGTGGCGCAGGGCGCGGCGCCATTCCATGTCCAGCACCTCGTCGAAGCGGCGGCGGTTGTATATCCCGGTGAGCCCGTCGATGGACGACAGGCGCTCCAGCAGCGCGTTGGAGCGCTCCAGCTGGCTGCGCAGCGTCTCCAGCTCCTGGATCTTGGCGTCCAGTTCGCGGGTCTTGTCCTCCAGGTCGCGGCGCTGGCGGTACAGCCGCAGGAACACGTCCACCTTGCTGCGCAGGATGTCCGGGTCCAGGGGCTTGAACATGTAGTCCACGGCGCCCGCGTCGTAGCCCTTGAAGACGTGCTTGCGCTCCTTGCTGATGGCCGTGGCGAAGATGATGGGCACACCGCGGGTGTTCTTGTGCCCGCGCATGAGCTGCGCCGTCTCGAAGCCGTCCATCTCGGGCATCTGCACGTCGAGCAGCACCAGGGCGAAGTCTTCCCCGAGCATGCGCCCCAGGGCCTCTTGTCCCGACGTGGCCTTGACCACTTCGACCTCGGGGCCGTCGAAGAGGGCCTCGATGGCCAGGAGGTTTTCGGGCCGGTCGTCCACCGCGAGGATCTTGATGCGTTCAGTCATCGTCTTGCGCCATCCTTGAAAGCAGGGGGCCGATGTCCTCCGGGGGCAGGACATGGTCCGCCCGGGTGGCCGCCAGGGCCGCCCGGGGCATTTCGGGAGCGACTGCCGTCGCGGGAGCCTGCACGATGGTCCGCCCGCCCGCGCGGGCTATGGCCGCCAGGCCCCTGCTGCCGTCCTCGTTGCCGCCCGTGAGCACCACTCCGACCAGGGCCGGGCCGAAGGCCAGCGCGGCCGTTTCGAAAAGCACGTCCACCGAGGGCCGCGCGAAGCAGACCCGCCCCTCCGTGGACAGGGACAGGGTCGCGTCCCGTTCCACCAGCAGGTGGTAGTTGGGGGGTGCGAGATACGCCGTTCCGGGCCTTGGGGTCTCCTTCTCGTCGGCCTCCTTGACGCGGATGCGGCAGCGCTCGTCCAGCAGCTCGGGAATGGCCGTGGCCGCTGCGGGGCTTATGTGCTGCACCACCAGCACGGGCAGGGGGAAGTCGGCCTCAAGGGCGCCGAGCACCAGGGCCAGGGCCTCCATGCCGCCGGCCGAGGCCCCCACGACCACGGCCCTCGGGCGGGGGCTCATGGTTCGTCCTCCCGCGCCGCGCCGGGCGCCAGCCTGCGCCGGAAGATCTTCTGCCCCGCCAGCACCTGCTCGAAGGCCTGGGGGTGCCCGGAGAACTGCATGCTCTCCTTGGTGCCCAGGCACAGGAACCCCCCCGGGCACAGGCTGTCGTGGAACAGGTCCAGCACCCGGGCCTGGAGCTGGGCGTTGAAGTAGATGAGCACGTTGCGGCAGAAGATGAGGTGCATCTCGCCGAAAACCCCGTCGGTGACGAGGTTGTGCTCGGAAAAGACGATGTTGGCGCGCAGGGAGCGGTCGAGCAGGGCGCTGTCGTAGCGCGCGGTGTAGTGGTCGGCGAAGGAGCCCTCGCCCCCGGCGGCCTGGTAGTTGCGCGTGTAGTTGCGCATGGCCTCCAGGGGGTAGATGCCGTCCTTGGCGCGGCGCAGGGCCTCGGGGTTGAAGTCCGTGGCGTATATCCGCGCGCGGCCCTCCAGCCCTGCCTCGCGCAGCACGATGGCCATGGAGTAGACCTCCTCGCCCGTGGCGCAGCCCGCGTGCCAGATCTTCACGAAGGGCCATGTGCGCAGGCGGGGCACGATCTCCTCGCGCAGGGCGCGGTAGAAGGGCGGGTCGCGGAACATCTCGGTGACGTTGATGGACAGCGCGGCCAGCAGGGAGCCGAAGAATTCGCGGTCGGTCAGCGCGCGGTGCATCATCTCCGCCACGTTGCCCATGCCGGCCATGTCCATGCGGTGCAGCAGGCGGCGGCGGACGTGGGCCCGCGAGTAGTCGCGGAAATCGTAGCCCCAGCGGCGGAAGACCGCCTCCAGCAGGCAGTCGACCTCGATGTCGACCACGTCGGCCCCGTTGTCGGGGGGGGCGCCGGGCGCGGGGGTCGGTTCTTCGGTGTCGGTTCTCATTGGTACAGCCAGACCCGCAGCAGCGAGAAGAGCTTGTCGGTGTCCACGGGCTTGGCCATGTAGTCGCTGGCCCCGGCCTCGATGCATTTGTTGCGGTCGCCCTTCATGGCCTTGGCCGTCAGGGCGATGATGGGCAGGGCCTGGAAGCGCTTGCGCTTGCGGATGGCGCGCATGGCCTCGTAGCCGTCCATCTCGGGCATCATGATGTCCATGAGCACGAGGTCGGTGTCGGGGTTGGCGGAGAGCTTCTCCACGCCCTCGCGCCCGTTGCGCGCGATGGCCACCTCCATGCCGTGGGCCTCCAGGGCGCTGGACAGGGCGAAGACGTTGCGCATGTCGTCGTCCACCAGCAGGATCTTCTTGCCCGCCAGCAGGGCCTCCTTGTCGTGGACCATGCGCAGCATGCGCTGCTTGTCCGCAGGCAGGTTGGCCTCCACGCGGTGCAGGAACAGGGTGGTCTCGTCCAGCAGGCGCTCGGGGGAGCGCGCGCCCTTGATGATGATGCTCTCGGCGTGGCGCGAGAGCTCCTCCTCTTCCTCGCGGCTCAGCTCGCGCCCGGTGTAGACGATGATGGGCAGCCTGCGCGCCAGCCCGTCGTTGCGGATGCGCCGCAGGAGCTCGAAGCCGGACATGTCCTTCAGCCCGAGGTCGAGGATCATGCAGTCGAAGGCCTCGGTCTCCAGCATCTCGCAGGCTTCCTCGCCGGTTTCCACGGTCACGGTCTCCACGTCGCCGTTGCCGATCAGCTCGCGGATGCTCTCGCGTTGCAGGGCGTCGTCCTCCACCACCAGCAGGCGTTTGACGGGCTTGGACAGCACGCCTTCGATGCGCGCCAGGGCCTTGTTCACGGCCTCCAGGGTCACCGGCTTGGTCAGGTAGCCCACGGCGCCCATGCGCATGGCGTCCAGGGTCTCGTCGGCGGCGGACATGAAGTGGACCGGGATGTGCCGCAGCTCGGGGTTGCTCTTCAGGCGGTCCATGACCGTCCAGCCGTCGATGCCGGGCAGGCCGATGTCCAGCACCACGGCGCTTGGCCGGTAGTAGTCCGCGAAGTGCAGGCCCGTTTCGCCGTCGCCGGCGACCAGGCACTTGAAGCCCCGGTCGTGGGCCATGTCCACGAGGATGCGCGCGAAGTTGGGGTCGTCCTCCACGATGAGCAGCGCCCGGTCGCCCTTGCGTATGGACTTGCGGTCGTCGGGAATCTGGTCCGTGGATTCCAGGGGCGCGGGCGGGGCCTGGGGCTCGGCGGACGCCTCCCGGTGGTGCTCGTCGGCCCGGGGTTCCCGGGGGGGCGCCGCCCGGGGCGCCTCGGGCGCCGGGGCCGGGGGCTGGGCCGGGGGCGCCTCGGGCGCCGGGGCGTCCCCGGCGTCCTGGGCCTTGGCCTGGGCCTTTCTGGCCGCCGCCTTGCGGGCCGAGCGGGATGTCCAGGCGCCCTTGTCCTGCTCGGGGTCGGGCTCGGGGGCGCGGTAGGTCTCGGGCAGGAACAGGGTGAAGGTCGAGCCCTGGCCGGGGGTGCTCGCCAGTTGCAGCTCGCCGCCCAGCAGCCGCGCCAGCTCGCGCGAGATGGACAGCCCCAGGCCCGTGCCGCCGTATTTGCGGCTGGTGGTGCCGTCGGCCTGCTGGAAGGCTTCGAAGATGACGGCCTGCTTGTCCTCGGGGATGCCGATGCCCGTGTCGGTGACGGCGAAGGCCAGGGCGGCGGCGGGGTCCAGGCCGCTGGCCGAGAGGTCGGCCTGCGGCCCCGGGCGCGAGATGGCCAGGGTCACCGTGCCCTGGTCGGTGAACTTGAAGGCGTTGGAGATGAGGTTGCGCAGGACCTGTTGCAGCCGCTGGGCGTCGGTGGTCAGCACGGGCGGGGCGTCTTCGGCCACGTCGACGACGAAGGGCACGCCCTTGTCGCTGGCGATCTCGGTGAAGATGCGCGCGAGGTCGGCGGTGACGCGGCGTACGGGCAGCTCCTCGGGCACCACCTCCACCTTGCCCGACTCGACCTTGGACAGGTCGAGGATCTCGTTGATCAGCGAGAGCAGGTCGGCGCCCGAGGAATTCACGGCCCGGGCGGATTCCACCTGCTTGGGCGTCAGGTTGCCCGCCGGATTGTCGGCCAGGAGCTGCGAGAGGATGAGGATGCTGTTCAGCGGGGTGCGCAGCTCGTGGGACATGTTGGCCAGGAATTCGGACTTGTACTTGCTCGCGACCTCCAGGTCGTGGGCCTTCTGCTCGATGAGGTCCTGGGCGCGCAGCAGGTCGATGTTCTTCTGGCGCAGGGCGGAACTTTGCTTTTCCAGGGCCCGGGTGCGCTCCTCCAGCTCCTCGTTGGTGACGCGCAACTCCTCCTGCTGGGCCTGGAGTTTTTCCTCCGAGGCCTTGAGGGCCCGGGTCTGCTCCTCCAGCTCCTCGTTGGTGACGCGCAGCTCCTCCTGCTGGGCCTGGAGTTCGGCCTCGGAGGTTTTCAGGGCCGAGGTCTGGGCCTCCAGGTCGGCGTTGGCGCGGGCCAGCTGTTCCTGCTGTTCGCGCAGGGCCTGGGCCTGGCCCCGGGCCTGTTGCAGGAGGTCCTGGATGACCTGGTGGGAGCGGGCGGTGAGGAAATGGACGGCCAGGTTGTCCAGGCTTTCGGCCATCAGGCGGCGCGCCAGGGGCGAGAAGGGCGCCGCGGAACCAAGCAGCACCACGCCGAGCAGCTCGTCGTCGTGGGTCACGGGGGCGACGAGCACATGGGCGGGCACGCGCTCGTCCAGGCCGGTGCTGATGGGCGGGGCCTGGTCGGGGTCGAGCTGGGAGAAGACCACGGTCTGGCGCTCCAGGGCCACCTGGCCCACCAGCCCCTGGCCCAGGGCGAAGCGCGAGAAGTTGCCCCGGCGGTCCGAGAAGGCGTAGCCCGCCACGAGGTCCAGGAAATCGGCGCCCTCGGGGCGCACATAGACGGCGCCCACCTGGGCCTCGCAGAACGAGGCGAAATAGGTGATGAAGCGGCGGGCGATGTCTTCGGGGGCGTGGACGCCGCGCAGGGCGTCGTCCAGGCCCTGCTTGCCGCGCGCCAGCCAGTCGATGTCGCGCAGGCTGCCGGCCATGCGGTTCAGGGTCCGGGCCAGCACGCCCAGTTCGTCGCGCTGGTCCAGGTCGAGGTGGGCCGAGAGGTCGCCGTCGGCGATGGCCTGGGCGAAGGCCACGTCCTGGTCTATGGGCCGCACCAGGCGGCGGGTGAACAGGAACGAGCCGATGGCCACGGCGGCCAGCAGCGCGGCCCCGGCCAGGGACAGCCGCCCCAGCAGGGTCGTGGCGGGCGCGGTGACCTCGGCCTCGTCCATCTTGGAGATCAGGGCCCAGTCCAGCCCGTGGCGCCGCACGGGGGTGTAGGCGATCAGCACGGGCGCGCCCAGGCTGTCGGCGAAGCGCCCCGCACCGCCCTCGGCCCCGGCTTCGAAGGCCTTGAGCCAGTAGGCCGTGGGCGACAGGGAGAGGCCGATGACGTAGGCGCCGTCGCCCATTGTCTGCATGGACGAGCGGAATTCGAAGGTGCCCCGGTCGGCGTCGCGGGCGATGAGGTACGACTCGCCGCGTTCGCCCATGCCCTGGCGGGTGCGCATGAGCGCCTCGAAGGAGTCGGGGGAGAGCTGCACGGCGACCATGCCCAGCAGGGCGCCGCCCGGAGCGAAGACCGGGTGGCCCAGGAAGGCCGACTCCAGGCCCTCGGCCAGGGCGAAGGGCTCGAAATCGGCGAAGCCCAGGCGCATGGTGCGGCTTACCGTCCGCCAGAGCCCGGCCAGGTTGGAGTCCGCCAGCTGGCCCACGGTGAGCAGGGTGCCCGGGGCGGCGCCCGAGCGGGTGGAGAACAGGATCTGCCCGTCGGCGGAGACCAGGAACACGTCGTGGTAGCCGAAGGTGCGCGCGTATTGGGTGAAATAGGGCCGGTACTGGTTGTGTGCGGCGCTGAAGACGCGCGCCTGCGTGGCGTGCTCGGGCAGGCCGTCCGTGCCGTCCCTGTGCCGCTCCAGTTCGCGCAGGGCCTCCTGGGTCTGGACGCTTTCGGCCAGGATGCGCAGGGTGTCCTCGCGCTCGCGGAAGAAGTCGTCGATCTGGGCGGTCTTGATGTCCTGGACGGTGCGCAGCTGGTTGAATGCCTGGTCCATGAGGGCTTCGGAGGCCAGGCGGGTGCCCATCCAGCCCACGGCCAGCAGGGGCAGGGCGCCGGTGAACAGGAACAGCAGGACCAGCTTGGGTTTCATGCGGATGTCGGCGAATCGGATCATGTGGCGGCCTCGTCCGGACAGGTGCGCGGAAGGGCGCGGCGCTTTGCCTGTGCCGGTTCCGCGTGGGTTTTTCCACAAAAGCAGGATGTATCGCGAACGGATAATCCCTTGTTCCGTACATGCAACATCTGCTTTTTGCAAGCATTATGCTCGAAGATGCATCTCGTGACGATGTTGCGGACTGGTTTCAACATGTGAATAACTCTGTCGTGTTTCAGCGGGGGCGCCCCGGTGGGGTTCGGCCCGGCGGTGCGCCTTGAACCCGGGGCCCAAGGCGTCTATAGTGGCGTCCTGATGCGCCGGGCCGCACGGTCCGGCCGCGCGCAACCTCTGGCCGGGAGCCCTCATGTCTTCCCCTGTGCGCTATGCGTACTATTCCATCGCGGCCTCGGTGCTGACCCTGGGCCTGAAGTTCGGGGCCTGGACGCTCACCGGCTCCGTGGGCCTGCTTTCCGACGCCACCGAATCGCTGGTGAACCTGGCGGCGGGCATGCTGGCGCTGTGGGCGCTGCTGGTGGCCGTGCAGCCCGCCGACGACGGCCATGCCTACGGCCACGGCAAGGCCGAGTATTTTTCCAGCGGCGCCGAGGGCGTGCTGATCATCGTCGCCGCCGGGGGCATCGTCTGGGCCGCCGTGGGCCGCTTCCTGGACCCCCAGCCCCTGGACCGCCTGGGCCTGGGGCTGGTCATGGCCCTGGCGGCCTCGGCGGTGAACTGGTTCACCGCCCGGGGCATGCTGCGAGCCGCGCGGCGCTACGACAGCATCACCCTGGAGGCCGACGCCAGGCATCTGATGACCGACGTGTGGACCTCGGCGGGGCTGGTGGCCGGGCTGGCGGTGCTGCTGGTGGCCCCGCCCTCCTGGGCCGTGCTCGACCCGATCATCGCCGTGGTCATGGCCGCCAATATCGTGGTCACGGGCGTGGGGCTGGTGCGCCGCTCCCTGGGCGGGCTCATGGACAAGGCCCTGCCCGAGGACGAAATGCGCGCCATCCACGAGGCCATCCGCGCCGTGGCCGGGCAGGGCGCCCTGTACCACGGCCTGCGCACCCGCAAGTCCGGCCCGCGCCGTTTTGTGGATTTCCATCTGCTGGTGCCCGGGGCGACGAGCGTGGCCCGGGCCCACACCCTGTGCGACGCCGTGGAGCTGTCCATCGTCTCCCGCCTGCCGGGTACCCTGGTGACCATCCATGTGGAGCCCGAGGAGGAGCCTGCCTCCTTCGACGGCCATGCCGTGGGCGGGGCCTGCGCCGGCGGCGGCGACTGCGGGAGCTGCCCCGGCGCGGCGGATTGAGCCCGCGCCGCGCCGTTGCGCATCGCCGCGTTTTCCGGTAGGCGGACACCTCCTATGAGCACCTTCGACTGGAATGCCCACATGGCCGCCCGGCTGGCCGAGGCCCGCGCCCGCTCCCAGTGGCGCGCCATCCCCCCCGTGGACCGCGGGGCGGACCGCACCCTGCTGTGGCAGGGGCGGCGCCTGCTGAACCTGGCCTCCAACAACTATCTCGGGCTGGCCGGGCGCGGCGAGCTGCGCGCGGCCGCCGAGCGCGCCGCCCAGGAGCTGGGCACCACCTCCGGCGCCTCGCGGCTGGTGACGGGCAACTTCGCGGCCTGCGACGAGCTGGAGCGCCTGACGGCGGAGTTCAAGGGCCAGGGCGCGGCCCTGGTCCTGGGGTCGGGCTATGTGGCCAACCTGTGCGTCATGACCGTCTTTGCCGACCGTCACACCGTGGTCTTCTCCGACCGCCTGAACCACGCCAGCATCGTGGACGGCGTCGCCCTGGCCCGCGCGGCCCATGTGCGCTACCGCCACGGCGACATGGACCACCTGGCCGGGCTGCTGGAGCGCCACGCCGACGCCCCGCGCAAGATCATCGTCACCGACACCGTGTTCAGCATGGACGGCGACGTGGCCGACCTGGCGCATATCGTGGAGCTGGCCCAGGAGCACGGGGCCCTGACGGTGGTGGACGAGGCCCACGCCACGGGCGTGCTGGGCGAGGGGCGCGGGCTGGCCCACGAGCTGGGCCTTGCCGACGCCGTGGACGTGCACATGGGCACCTTCTCCAAGGCCCTGGGATCCCACGGGGGCTATGTGGCCGGGCGCGAGGACGTGGTGGCCATGCTGCGCAATTTCGCGCGGCCGTTCATCTTTTCCACGGCCCTGCCGCCCACGGTGGTTGCCGCCAGCCTGGCGGCCCTGCGGCTGGTGGCCGCCGGGGGCGCCAAGGCCCGCAAGCTCCTCGACTACGCCGCGGACCTGCGCCATCACCTGGCGGCCCTGGACTTCGCCACCGGGCGCTCGGTGACCCAGATCATCCCCGTGATCCTGGGCGGCAACGAGGCGGCCCTGGCCGCGCGGGACTTCCTCATGGAGCGCGGGGTGCTGGTTCCGGCCATCCGCCCGCCCTCGGTGCCGGCGGGCACGGCGCGCCTGCGCGTATCCCTGCGGGCCGACCTCACCGAGGCCGACATGGAGCGCGTCCACACGGCCTTCGAGGAGCTGGCCGTAGCCCGCTCGCGCGGGGCACTGCCGTGAACCCGGGGGCCTTCGTCTCCGGCTGGGCCGGATACGCGCCGCTGTTCCCGCGCCTGTCCCGGGTGCTGGACTTCATCGTGCCCTTCGTGGATGCGGACGAGCCGGAGCTCGCAAGGCGGCTGGGCGCCGGGGGGCGGGTGCTGGTGGCGTGGTCCACGGGGGCGCATATGGTCCTGCGCCTGCGGGCGGAGCTGTTCCCGCGCTTCGAGAAGGTCGTCCTGGTGGCGCCGTTCGTGGCTTTTTGCGACTACGTCCCGCGCGAGCCGGTGCTGACCATGCGCCAGGCCGTGGCCGCCCAGGGCCCCGGGCGCACGGTGCGCGCCTTCCACCGCTCCTGCGGCCTGCGCGGGGAGCTGCCCGAGGCGCCCGTGGACCACGGACCGGCCCTGGCCCGGGGGCTGGACTACCTGCTGACCTCGCGCGCCCTGCTGGCCGCGGGCGAGGACGGCGCGCGGGTGCGCGTGGTCCACGGCGCGGGCGACCGCGTGCTGCCCCTGGACGCCTCGGCCCACGTCGCCGGGCTGCTGTCCGGCTCCTGGCGCTCCCTGGTGGACGCCGGGCACCATGTTCCCGAAGACATCCTGCTGGGCATCCTGCATGAAGAAACGGGTTGCGGCGCGTTTCAGCCGCGCGGCTGAAAGCTACGAGGGCGCGGCCCTGGCCCAGGCCGAGGTGGCCCGGGCCTGCGCGGCGGCGCTGCCCGCCGGGCCCTGCGGGCTGGCCGTGGAGATCGGCGCCGGGGGCGGGCTGCTCACGGGGCTGGCCCGGGCGCGCTGCGCCTGGAGCGGCTATGTGGGCCTGGACATCGCCCCGGGCATGCTGGCCCGGCTCGCGCTGCGCGGCCCGCGCGAGGTTGCCCTGGTGGCCGACGGCGAGGCCGCGCCCTTGCGTCCGGGCCGGGCCGACCTGCTGCTCAGCTCCTCGACCATGCAGTGGTATCGCGACCCGTGGCGATCCATCCCGGCCAACCTGGAGCTTCTGGCCCCGGGCGGGGCCTTCGCCCTGGCGCTGTTCGTCGAGGGCACCCTGGCCGAGCTGGCGCGCGTCAGCACCGAGACGGGCTTCGGCTCCGTCCTGCCCCTGCGTCCGGGCCGGGAGTATGCGGACATCCTGGCCCGCACGCCCGGAGTGCGCTTTGACTGGCGCGAGCTGGAAACCGCGCAGACCGCGCCCACGGTGCGCGCGGCCCTGGACGGGCTGCGGCGCACCGGCGCCACGGCCACCCCGGCCCCCCGCGCCCACGCCCCGGCCCGCTGGCGGGCCTTCGCCCGGCGCTACGCGGAGCTGTTTGCCGTGCCCGGCGGGGTGCGCGTGAGCTACCGCGCGGTGCTGCTGTGGGGCCGCCGGGAGGGCTAGGCCCCGGGCGGCCCGCCCGGGCGCGCCCAGACGAAACGGCCCGCCGCGCATCGCGCGGCGGGCCGTTCGGCGTTTCCGGCTTCCGTCCGGACCCCTAGACTTCGAAGAGCATCTCCAGGTCGTCGCGGGTCAGGGACTTCCAGGAATCCTGCCCGGGGATGATGGACTCGGCCACCCCGCGCTTCATGTCCTGGAGCTGGAGGATCTTCTCCTCCACCGTGTTCTGGCAGATCATCTTATAGGAGAAAACCTGGCGCGTCTGGCCGATGCGGTGGGTGCGGTCCGTGGCCTGGGATTCCACGGCCGGGTTCCACCACGGGTCGTAGTGGATCACATAGTCGGCGCTGGTCAGGTTCAGGCCCGTGCCGCCCGCCTTGAGCGAGATGAGGAAGATGGGGATGTCCGGGCTCTGGTTGAAGCGGTCCACCTGCTCGAAACGATCCTTGGACGCGCCGTCGAGGTAGGTGAAGGGGATGTCGCTGATCTGCAGCCAGGAGCGGATGATGTGCAGCATCTGCACGAACTGCGAGAAGACCAGGACCTTGTGGCCCTCTTCGATGATGTCCGTGACCATGTCCTTGAAGGCGTCGAACTTGCCCGAGGGCAGGTTGGTGGACACGCCGGGCATGTCGAGCTTGAGCAGGCGCGGGTGGCAGCAGATCTGGCGCAGCTTGAGCAGCGCGTCGAGGATGGACATCTGGCTCTTGGCCATGCCCTTTTCGTCCACGTCGGCCAGGACCTGTTCCTTGAGCTTTTTCGCCAGCTTGGCGTAGAGCTCCAGCTGTTCGTCGGCCAGGGCGCAGTACTGCACGTTCTCGATCTTGGGCGGCAGGTCCTTGGCCACCTGGCCCTTGGTGCGGCGCAGGATGAACGGCTTGACCCGGGTGCGCAGGAACTCCAGGGTCTCCTCGTCGCCGTCCTTGATGGGCTTGACGATGCCGCGCTGGAAGGAGTGCTGCGAGCCGAGGAAGCCGGGCATCAGGAACTCGAACAGGCTCCACAGCTCGAAAAGATTGTTCTCGATGGGCGTGCCCGAGAGGCACACGCGCAGCCTGGCTTCGAGCTTGCGCACGCTGCGCGCGGTGATGGTGTTCGGGTTCTTGATGTTCTGGGCTTCGTCCAGGATGATGGAGTTGAACTCGAACTTCTGGAGCTCCTCCAGGTCGCGGCGCAGCAGGGCGTAGGTGGTCATCACCAGGTGCGATTCGCCGATGTGGTGGAAGAGGTTGTCGCGCCGCGAGCCGTAGATGGTCAGCCGCGTGAGTTCGGGTACGAACTTTTCGGCCTCGCGCTCCCAGTTGGGCAGCACCGAGGTGGGCACGACGATGAGGTTCGGGCCCTCCATCTTGCGTTCGACCATGGACTGGATGAACGACAGGGTCTGGATGGTTTTGCCAAGGCCCATCTCGTCGGCCAGGATGCCGCCGAAGCCGTATTCGCGCAGGAAGTTCAGGAACGACAGGCCCTGGGCCTGGTAGGGCCGCAGGCTCGCGTTCAGGCCCTTGGGCGTGTCGATCTGGCGGATGGCCGTGAAGTGGTGGATCTTGGTGCGCAGCTCCTCCCAGAAGCCGTCCACCCGGGCCTCGGGCAGGTCTTCCAGGATCTTGTCCAGCACCGGGGCCTCGAACTGCTGGAACTCCTTCTTGGGCGGCTTGGCGGGGTCCAGGCCCATTGCCCGCAGTTTGTGGCCGAGCTTTTCGAGCCACGATTCGGGCAGGCTCGTGTAGGTGCCGTCCTTGAGCTGCACATAGCGCTTGCCGCTGGTCCAGGCCGCCCAGATGGTGTCCATGTCCACGCGCTGGCCGTCGTAGTCCACGGCCAGCTCGAGGTTGAACCACTTCTGCTCCTCCTCGGTCTGGACTTCGGCGACGATGGTGGGCGAGGTCAGGCGCACCTTGTAGCGCGAGAGGTTCTTCTCGCCGAACACGCGGTACTTGGCCACCAGGGTCGGGTAGGCGTCCAGCAGGAAGGTGATGGCCTCCTCGGGCTCCAGGAACCAGTTTTCGTTGTTGCGCGGCTGGA
Source organism: Desulfocurvus sp. (assembly GCF_023230885.1). Classification (GTDB taxonomy): domain Bacteria; phylum Desulfobacterota; class Desulfovibrionia; order Desulfovibrionales; family Desulfovibrionaceae; genus Desulfocurvus. The sequence continues at coordinate 36,565 of NZ_JALNWM010000001.1, forward strand.
AGTGCATGTCCACGAGCATCTGGGTCAGCTCGCCCTCGGCGGCCTGATCGCGCAGCAGCAGGTACGACTTGCCGCCGTACTGGTAGCTGCCGGTCTGCAGGTCGGGGTTGGGCCCTGGCAGGGACGCCTCGCCGTGCTCGGTGTCGTAGATGTTCTGGACGCGCAGGGTCAGCAGGCTGCCCTCCTCGTCGAGGTACAGCTTGGGGCTGTAGGTCGCGGGCACGAAGATGGGCTTCATGCGCTCGATGAATTCGTCCTGCCCGTGCAGGTCCGAGGCGGGCAGGCGCGTCCAGACCCGGTCCAGGAACTCGGAGATGTCCTCCTGGGGGATCACCGGCGGCGACTCGACCATGGACTTGATCAGCTCGGGTTCGAGGCCCGTCTGCACCGGGTAGAAGGTCTGCTTCAGGCAGACCCAAAGCGGCATGCGCCCGTAGAGGAAGACCTCCTGCCCGCGGATGGAGAAGGGTACTTTGCCCTCGCGCGAGAGCATCACGTCGAAGGCCAGGCCCTCCTCGCCGATGACCGGCGAGAGTTGCAGGCGCATGGTCTTCAGCTCGATGCGCACGGGCTGCTCGGTGTCCTGCCAGAAGAGGTAGTACTCGTTGCGGATGGCCCGGAAGAACCAGGAGTGCAGGCCCGAGGGGATCTCCACCCGGTGCCCGGCGTAGTCCAGGTAATGGGCGATCTGGCGGGCCAGGGTCGGCAGCATGGGCGCCATCTCGCACCAGTCGGGGTTCTCTATGATCTGGGCGAGGGTGACCTCGTTTTGCACGTTGGACAGCCCGGACTTGTTCTGCCGGGCGCGGAAGAAGGCCACCTGGAGCCTGCCGTGCTCGGGGTAGAAGCGGTAGAGCAGATAGTGCTTGCCCGCCTCGGGGTCCGGCTCGGTGGAGAAGTAGGAGCGGAAGGTCTGGCGCCATTCGGCGTGGGGCCGGGCGGGCGCGCCCTCGTCCTTGACCTCGAAGGTCTGGTAGAGCTTGAGGGCCGTGGCGGCCACATGGCGGCAGACCCCCGAGAACGAGTCCGGGCAGTTGCAGTAGAAGTTCACGGCCCCGGCTGCGAGGTTCAGCCCGAGTTCCGGGCTGTATGCCTGGAAATCGTCGCCCTCGATCTGGCCTTCCACGTCCCAGTAGCCCTCGCGCTTGTTGAGCGAAAGCTTCTGCACCCCGCCCGCGGCGAGGATGGCGTGAGCGCCCTCGACGATGTATTCGGGAACGGTGAAGTTGATGAATTCCTGGAGAAGGCTCTCGACGACCTTCTCTTCTCCGCTGTCCATTTACCTTGGCCTCGTGTGCGCACCCGGTCGGGCTTCCGGTGGGCTGTTCTGATTCGTGGTCGGGGTTTTCACCCCTGCCCGGGTTGGTACCAAAATTTGCGGGCTTGGCAAGAGCCCCTTGGCTTTTCAGGCGCCGTGGTCCATACTCGCAGGTCCCGGCAACAGGTTGCTGCCGGGGGGCGGATGTATGTATCACACTTCACAATAAAGGCAAGGCCGGAAATCCCATGCCTCACACTCGTTTATTTATTTGCTTTTTCCTCGTGTCGTGCCTGCTTGTGGGCGCCTGCGATTCCGGCCCCGGGGGCGGCGGGCAGTCCGGCGCCACGCCCCGGGGGGCAGAGGCGCTCCCCGCCGCGCCCGAGGACGGCGGAACCTACGTCACCGCCACCATCGGCGAGCCCTCGAACCTCATCCCCCCCCTGGCGTCGGATTCGGCCTCCTTCGAGGTCTCCAGCCTGCTTTACGTTTCGCTGCTCAGGTACAACAAGAACCTGGAGATCGAGCCCCGGGCGGCCAAGTCCTACGAGGTGCTGGACGGGGGGCGGCTGCTGCGCTTCGAGCTGCGCCCCGGCATCCTGTGGAACGATGGCCGGGAGCTGACCGCCGAGGACGTGGAGTTCACCTACAAGCTGTACATCGACCCCGACGTTCCCACGGCCTATGCGGAGAACTACAAGCTTGTCAAGGAGTTCAAGGTCACGGGCCGCTACACCTTCGAGGTGCGCTACGACAAGCCCCTGGCCCGGGCCCTGACCTCGTGGATGCTGAGCATCCTGCCCAGGCATGTGCTTGAGGGCCAGAACCTTCTGGACACCCCCTTCGCGCGCGCCCCCGTGGGGGCCGGGCCCTACCGGCTGGCGGAGTGGATTCCGGGCAGCCGCCTGGTGCTTACGGCCAACCCCGACTACTTCGAGGGCCGCCCGCATTTCGACCGCGTGATCTACCGCATCATCCCCGACCAGGCGACCATGTTCATGGAGCTCAAGGCCCGCAACCTGGACCTCATGGACCTGACCCCGCAGCAGTACCGTTTCCAGACCACCGGGCCGGACTGGGACGCGGATTTCCGCAAGTACGAGTACCTGTCCTTCGGCTATACCTATGTGGGCTACAACCTGGCCAACCCCATGTTCGCCGACGTGCGCGTGCGCCGCGCCTTCGCCCACGCCATCGACAAGCAGGCCATCGTCAAGGGCGTGCTGCTGGGCCTGGGCCAGCCGACCGTCGGCCCCTACAAGCCCGGCACCTGGGTCTACAACGAGGCCATCCGCGACTACGCCTTCGACCCCGAGGCCGCGCGGGCGCTGCTGGCCGAGGCCGGCTGGACCGACAGCGACGGCGACGGCACCCTGGACAAGGACGGGCGGCCCTTCGAGTTCACCCTGATGACCAACCAGGGCAACGAGTCGCGCATCAAGGCCGCCACCATCGTCCAGGCCAACCTGGGCGCCGTGGGCGTGCGCGTGAAGATCCGCACCGTGGAGTGGTCGGCCTTCATCAAGGAGTTCATCGACACCGGGCGCTTCGAGGCCCTGGTCATGGGCTGGAACATCATCATCGACCCCGACCTGTACAACGTCTGGCATTCCTCCAAGGCCGTGCCCGGCGGGCTGAACTTCGTGGGCTACAAGAACCCCGAGCTGGACGCCCTGCTGGACAAGGGCCGCCACCTGCTGGGCCAGGACGAGCGCAAGGCGGTCTACGACGAGGTGCAGCGCATCCTGCACGAGGACCAGCCCTACACCTTCCTGTACTGTCCCCTGGCCCTGCCCGTGGTGGCCGGGCGCATCCAGGGCATCGAGCCCGCCCCGGCGGGCATTTCCCACAATTTCGAGCAGTGGTGGATCCCCAAGGCGCTTCAGCGCTCCACCATGCGGCAATAGGGCGGCGCGCATGATCCGCATCACGGATATCCTCGACCGTTGCAGCTACCTGCCCGAGGCGGACCGGGCGCTGATCCAGAAGGCTTATGTGTTCTCCGCCGCGGCCCACGCCGGGCAGGTGCGCCTGTCGGGCGAGCCGTATCTCTCCCACCCGCTGGACGTGGCCTTCGAGCTGGCCGGGATGCGCCTGGACGGCGCGACCATCGCGGCCGGCCTGCTGCACGACACGGTGGAGGACACCAAGGCCGAGGTGGAGGAGATCGACTCGCAGTTCGGCGAGGACGTGGCCGACATCGTCGACGGCGTGACCAAGATCAGCCAGATGCAGATGTCCTTCGACTCCAAGGAGGAAGCCCAGGCCGAGAACATGCGCAAGATGATCATGGCCATGAGCGAGGACATCCGCGTGCTCCTGGTCAAGCTGTGCGACCGCCTGCACAACATGCGCACCCTCGATTTCCAGAAGCCGCACAAGCGCAAGCTCATCTCCCAGGAAACCATGGACATCTACGCGCCCCTGGCCAACCGCCTGGGGCTGCACCTGCTCAAGACCGAGCTGGAGGACCTGGCCTTCAGGCACATCCGCCCCGACGTGTCCGAACAGGTCACCAAGGGCCTGACGCACTACGCCGAAACCGGGCGCGACTACATCGAGCGCGTGGTGCAGCTCATCACCCGCAAGCTCAAGGACAACGGCATCAAGGCCGACGTGTCCGGCCGGGTCAAGCACGTCTACAGCACCTGGCGCAAGATGGAGCAGCAGGGCCTGACCCTGGACGAGGTCCACGACCTCATCGCCTTCCGCGTGGTGGTGGCGACCATCAAGGATTGCTACGCCGTGCTGGGGCTGGTCCACGCCGACTGGAAGCCCGTGCCCGGGCGTTTCAAGGACTATATTTCCATGCCCAAGGCCAACATGTACCAGTCGTTGCATACGACGGTGGTCGGGCCCGAGGGCGAGCGCATCGAGATCCAGATCCGCACCGAGGAGATGCACAAGCTGGCCGAGCTGGGCGTGGCGGCCCACTGGAGCTACAAGGAAAAGGGCTCGGTGAAGACCGCCACCCGCGACATGGAGCGCTACTCCTGGCTGCGGCAGATCATGGACTGGCAGAAGGACGAGGCCGACCCCAAGGAATTCATGAAGTCGCTGCGCTTCGACCTGTTCAAGGACGAGGTGTATGTGTTCACCCCGCGCGGCGACGTGCGCGAACTGCCCGAGGGCGCCACGCCCGTGGACTTCGCCTACCTCATCCACTCCGAGGTGGGCGACCACTGCGCCGGGGCCAAGATCAACGGGCGGCTGGTGCCCCTGTCGCGCAAGCTGCGCAACGGCGACACCATCGAGATCATCACCGACAAGAACCGCCGCCCCAGCCGTGACTGGCTGAAATTCATCAAGACCGCCAAGGCGCGCACGCGCGTCAAGCACTTCATCCGCACCGAGGAGCGCGAGCGGGCCATCGCCCTTGGCCACGAGATGCTGGAGAAGGAAGGGCGGCGCATGGGCATCAACGTGTCCCGGGCCCAGAAGGAGGGCCTGCTGGGCCCGGTGGCGGAATTCTTCTCCTTCAAGGACGTGGAGGAGCTGTTCGTCTCGGTGGGCTACTCGCGGCTGACCCCGCGCCAGGTGCTCAACCGGCTGGCCCCGCGCCTGGACGAGGACGAGCGCCGCGACGTGCGCCGCCCCGAGGACGGCGGGCGCCGCGCCCCGGCGTCCGCGTCCGGGCCCGCCGAGCGCCCGGCCGCCCCCGGCGAGAAGATCAGCATCAAGGGCGTGGACGATGTGCTGGTGCGCTTTTCCAAGTGCTGCAACCCCGTGCCCGGCGACGCCATCATCGGCTACATCAGCCGGGGCCGTGGGGTGACCGTCCACACCACCGACTGCCCCAACGTGCAGGCTATGGAGCCCGAGCGGCTGCTGGCCGTGAGCTGGGAGGGCCAGCAGGAGCAGCCCTTCCCGGCCAAGGTCCGCGTGGTCTGCCGCAACGAGCGCGGGATGCTCGCGCGCATCGCCGCGACCCTGGACAAGCTGGACGTGAACATCGCCTCGGGCACGTTCGTCTCCAACGTCGACGGCAACAGCGACCTGCACCTGACCATCGAGGTCCGCGACTCGGACCACCTCTACCTGGCGCTGACCAGGCTCTCGTCCCTGGACAACGTCATCGAGGCCATCCGCGAGGCGACCAAGACCGAAGGCTAGGGGCGGGGCGGGCGGCGGTCCGCCCCGGGCCGCGGGCAGGGCCGACCTGCGCCCGCACGAAGCAAAAGCCGGTTCGCGGATGCGAACCGGCTTTTGCTTCGGCCCCGGGCGCCCCGGGCGCCCTGGTCAGCCCTGGGCGGCGGCCTGCGGGGTTGCCTGGTCCGTGCCCCAGCGGGCCATGCGGCGGCCCGATTCCCTGTAGTGGTCGCGGATGGCGTGTTCGATGTGCGCGGGGTCGCGGGTGAGCAGGGCGTCGAGCACGGCGCTGTGGCGTTCGAGCACCTCCCGGGGCGTGAAGGCCGTGCGCCAGTGGCGGAAGAGCAGGAACTTGGACAAGCCCTGGCAGGAGCGGCGCGACAGCTCCACCAGCAGGTCGTTGTCCGTGCGCGAGAAGATGATGCCGTGAAAGGCCGTGTCCAGCTCGGCCAGGCGGTCCATGTCGCCGCCCTCGGCCACGGTCCGGGCCATGTCGTCCACCAGGGCGCGCAAGCGGGTGAAGTCGTCGTCGCTGAAGAGGTGGATGGTCGAGGCGGCGGCGGCGCCTTCGAGCACGCCGCCGGTGAAGTAGCTGTTGCGGATCTCCCGGGAGGTCAGGGCGGCGATGAACTTGCCGCGCTGGGGTATGGAGACCACCAGCCCCTCCTGGACCAGCAGTTGCAACGCCTCGCGGATGGGGGCGCGGCTGATGGACAGGCGCGAGGCCAGGAGCACCTCGTTGAGCTTGTCGCCCGGGGCGAATTCGCCCGCGAGGATGCGTTCCTTGATGTATTCCGTGATCTGGTCGCAGTAGGTCCGCTTGGTGATGCCCTGCATAGGCCCCTCTGTTGAAGTTTCCCGTGCTGATATATTCCCGGGGAAGGCTGGTCAAGAGCCGCCGGGGTCCCGCGGCCCGTGCGCGGGGGCGGGGGCGGGAGCGGGAGCGGCGCAAAGGGGCCGGGATGACTCCCGGCCCCTTTGCGTTGCTTCGTTGTTTTTGCTTGTGGGCTATTCGGCTTCGGCCACGGCCTGGTCGTTGCCGCCGAACTTGCGGTTCCAGCCGGTGACGGCGGAGAAGAGCAGCACGGCGAGCAGGGTCCAGGAGTAGGGGTTGTACAGGGCGGCGCTGATGGGGGGCGCGGCGATGCCGTATGCCTCGGAGGCGGTGACCAGGGCGGCGTACCACGCGGCGACCACGATGTGCCAGGGCAGGGTGAAGAACACGGTGCACACGGCGCAGTCCATGAGGTTGGCGCGGCGGGCGGGGGCGAGGTCGAACTTCTCGCCCACGGGGCGCACCAGCGAGGGGCCCACCAGCAGCTCGGCCGGTGCGTTGGCCGAGATGGGGATGGAGGCCAGGATGGTCACGCCGACGATGAACAGCTCGGCCTGGCGCACGGTGCCGATGATGGCCTTCTCGGCGGCGGCCAGGATGCGCTTCATGATGCCGCTTTCCACCAGGATCTGGGTCACGGCCAGGATGAGGATGGCGAAGATGATGGCGCCGACGACGCCGTTGATGCCGTCCTGGATGATGCCGGTGGAGATGCCGCGCTTTTCGGGGATGCTGAAGATGGCGGCCAGGGTGGTGTGTCCGGTGAGCATGCCGACGACGGCGGCCGCGACGTTACCGTAGATGAGCGATTCGATGATGTGGCGCCCGGAGAGGGCCGAGACCACGACCACCACCAGGGCCAGGAGCATGAAGGCGCCGGTGGGGTCCATGCGGGCCTGGATTTCCGGCAGGGGGCGCAGCTCGCCGCCGCCGCCGAAGACCAGGAAGATCACCGCCGCCAGGGTCGCCGCCGTGATAGCCAGGGGGAAGCGGCTGCGGACCACGTCCTTCATGGTCGCGCCCTGGGTGAAGGCAGAGACGATGGTGGTGTCGGACACGGGGGCGAGGTTGTCGCCGAAGGCCGCGCCCGAGAGGATGGCCAGGCCGAGCATGGCCGGGTCCGCCCCGAGGAAATATCCGGCGGGATAGAGCACCGGGGTCAGGGCGATGCATGTGCCGGTGCTGGTGCCGGTGCCCAGGGCGAAGAGCATGGCGGCGATGAAGACCATGACGGTGAAGACGGATTCCTGGGCGCCGGTGACCATGCCCATCCACAGCAGGCCGTCCACCAGCCCTCCGGCGACCATGAGCTTGCCGAAGACGCCGGCGAAGAGCCAGGCGGTGACGATGACGATGCCGGTGCGGTCACCGATGCCGCGCATGGCGGCCTTGCAGTACTCGGCCTTGTTCCTGGCGAAGAACAGGCCCACGACGATGGCGATCCAGGCGCAGGCCCAGAAAGGCTTTGTTCCACCGCGCTCGGCCACGGAGAGCCAGACCAGGCCTCCGACGAGAACGAACAGGGGGACGAGGCCGCCGAGGATTCCGCCGTGCATTTCCAGACGCTTTTCCATGGTGCAGACTCCTTCCGATGATGTTCGGGTGGCGGGCGCCGCATGCGGAGGCGGCGCCCGTTGCGGCCTATCTGAAGGACTTCAGGTAGGCGTACAGCGCCGGGGAACCGCCGGTGTGCAGGAACAGAACGTTCGAGCCCTCCGGGAAGTACTCCTTGCGCACGAGGTCCACAAGCCCGGCCATGGCCTTGCCGGAATACACGGGGTCGAGAAGGATGCCCTCGGTGCGGGCCAGCAGCTTCACGGCCTCGACCATGGAGTCGGTGGGGATGGAGTAGCCGGGGCCGACGTAGCCGTCGAAGCAGGTCACGGCCTCGGCGCGCAGTTCGCCCCGCAGGCCCACGCGCTCGGCGGTGGCCCGGGCGAGCTTGAGCACCAGGGCTTCCTGGTCGGCCTTGGTGCGGCTCACGTTGATGCCCGAAACGGGGATGTTGGCGTTGCAGCCTTCCATGCCGACGACGATGCCTGCGTGGGTGCCAGCGCTGCCGCTGGGCACGACCATGTGGTCGATGCGCAGGCCCATTTCGAAGAGCTGCTCCAGGGTTTCCTGGGCGCAGGCCACATAGCCCGTTGCGCCGATGGTGTTGGAGGCGCCGCCGGGGATGATGTAGGGCTTGCGGCCTTCGGCGCGCAGCTTGTCGGCCAGGGCCTGCATCTCGCCCAGCATGTTGGAGCCGCCGGGGACCACGGTGATGCTCTTCACGCCCATGAGCTGGAAGAGGAAGTTGTTGCCGGAGGATTCGGGGTCGTAGCTGCCCTTGACGCGCTCCTCAAGGACGAGGTGGCAGTCCAGCCCTTCCTTGACGGACCAGGAGAGGGTCAGGCGGCAGTGGTTGGACTGCACGGCGCCGCAGGTGATGATGGTGTCGGCGCCCTGTTCGAGGGCGTCGGCCATGCAGAAGTCGAGCTTGCGGGTCTTGTTGCCCCCGGCGCAGCCCGGCAGCAGGTCGTCGCGCTTGATGTAGACGTTGACCTTGCCGCCCAGGGCCTTGGAGAAGGCCGGGCACGCCTCGATGGGCGTGGGGCCTTGCAGGTAGCCGCGGCGGGGGAAGATGGCCAGGTTCATGACAACTCCTTGGTTCGAGGTTGATGCGGGTCGGCCGGGCGCAGGGAGGCCGGGGGGGCCGCCCGCCTGCCTGAGGGGGCTGCGGCTCGGCGGGCGGCGGATTCCCCGGTGGATCCCCTAGCGTCCGAGGGTGAATATGGCTTCCACTTCGATGTTGCTGCCAAGGGGCAGGGCGGCGACCTGGATGGCGCTGCGCGCGGGATGGGGCTGCCCGAAGAACTCGGCGTAGACGGCGTTGACGGCCTTGAAATCAGCAAGATCGGTGAGGAAGACCGTGGTCTTCACCGCATGGGCCAGGGAACATCCGGCAGCCCGGGCAACGGCGTCCAGGTTGCGGAAAACTTGGCGGGCGCGGTCCTCGATGCCTGCGTCGAGCAGGGTTCCCGTGTCGGGGTCGATGGGGAGCTGGCCCGAGGCGAAGAGGAAATTCCCGGCGACGACGGCCTGGGAATAGGGGCCGATGGCGGCCGGGGCACCCTGGGTGCAGATGGCTTGCTTGGCGGACATGCTGCCTCCTGTGTTTTGCCGACTGTATAAATGTCGACATTTAGTCTCTTGAGAAAAGGGCTACGTTATTTATGGCACAAGGTCAAGGAGGGGGAGGGGCATTTTGTTTCGATTTCAGGGCGGCTGGTCCGAAGGGCCGGAGCCGGGGCGTGGCGTGGCTTTCCGGCCGCCCTTTGCCCGCCCCGGCCGTGCCCGCGCGGCCGCTTGCTGCCTTCCTGTTGCGGGATCCAAGGGCCATTGGCCCTTGGCGGGTGCAGGGCGGCGCCCTGCC
>NZ_JALNWM010000002.1 GCF_023230885.1 Desulfocurvus sp.
GCAGCCCCGGGCGCCCCCGCGCGCCTTCAGCGCACCAGGGCCCGCACCTGGGCCAGCAGGCGCAACACGGCGGCCTGGCCCTCGCGGCCCGGGTCGAAGCGCCGCGCGGCGGCCTCCAGCAGGCCCACTGCCTTGCGCGGTTCGCCCAGGGCCAGGGCCGCGCCGGCGGCGTGCAGGGCGTCGACGGGCGCGGCCCCGGGCAGGGCCAGGCATTTGCCAAAGGCCCGCAGGGCCGCCTCGGGGGCGCCCCCGGCCGCAGCCAGCCGCCCCAGCTTGCGCCAGGGCAGCACATGGTCGGGGGCGGCCTCGCGCCCGGCCTCGTAATGCTCCCGCGCGGCGGCGGCGTCCCCGGCGGCCTCGGCGGCCTCGCCCAGGGCCACGGCGAGCTGCATCCGGCCCCTGGCCCGGGCCCCGGCCAGGGCCGCGTCCAGGCTGCCGTCCGCAGGCAGGGGCAGGGGCTTGTCCAGGATGCGCAGGCGGTTGCGCACATAGCGCACCGGGTCGCGCCGGGCCAGGTCCGTAAGGTGCCCGGCGGCCTCCCGGTCCGGGTCCTGGCGCATGAAGTGCTGCGCCGTGACGCGGGGCACATGCACCGGGGCGCTCAGGGCCGCCATGCGCCGCCACAGGTCCCAGTCCAGCAGCACATCTAGGGACTCGTCCATGCCCCCGGCCTCCTCGAACAGGGCCCGGTCGCTGAGCACGGAAATGCCGTTGATGCAGTTGTATTCGATCAGGTCCGCCAGGGTCGCCGGGCCGCTGTAGAGCAGGGTCCGGCCGACCTCGCGCCAGCCGCCGAGCCCGTCGGGGGCCAGCTCCACATAGTCGGCGTTGGAAAAGGCCATGCGCGCCCCGGGCGCCCCGGCCAGGGCCCCCAGCAGGACGCGGAGATGGTCCGCAAGCCAGACATCGTCGTCGTCCAGATGGGCGATGAAGGCGCCCCGGCTGCGGGCGAAGGCATGGTTCACGGCGTGGCCCTTGCCGCGCGCCTCGCGCTGCTCCACCAGCCGGATGCGCCCGTCGCCCAGCCCGGCCACCACCCCGGCGGGCGACGGCCCGCCGTCGTTGACCAGCACCAGCTCCCAGCGCGGCTCGTCCTGGGCGATCACCGAGGCCAGGGCCCCGGGCAACAGGTCCAGCCTGTCGCGGGTGGCCATGAGCACCGAGACCAGGGGTGCCCGGCCTTCCCCGGGCGCTGAAGCCTTCGGCATGGGAACCTCCCTGCGTTCGCGCGGCTTGGGCCCGACGGTATCCGGCTTGCCCGCCTTCGGCAAGCCGCCGCGCCCTGGACGCCCCGGCCGGGCATGGGCTACAACACGACACCCAGGGGGACTCCGCCCATGCAACCATGCCGCCGCGCGCCCCGGCCCTGTGTCGTGGCGCTCATTCCCGCCCGGGGAGGCTCCAAGGGCCTGCCCGGGAAAAATCTCGCCCCCCTCGGGGGGCGGCCCCTCGTGGCCTGGAGCGTCGAGGCGGCCCTGGCCTGCCCCCTGGTGGACCGCGTGGTGGTCTCCACCGACAGCCCGGAAATCGCCGCCCAGGCGGAGCGCTTCGGGGCCGAGGTGCCCTTCCTGCGGCCCGCCGCCCTGGGCGGCGACACCGTGACCACCGGCGCCGTGGTCCGCCACGCCCTGGACGAGCTGCAACGCGACGGCTACCGGCCCGAGGTGCTGGCCGTGCTGTACCCGACCTCGCCCTTCCGCCCGCCGGGGCTGCTGGACCGGCTGGTCGGCCTGAACCTCGGCGGCCACGCCAGCGTGGTCACGGCCCGGCGCATGGAGCCCTCCCCCGTGGCCTTCCTGCCCGGGCCCGGGGCCGCCCGCCCCGTGGGCACGCCCCCCGGCACGCCCCTGTTCCGCTGCTACGGCCTCTACGAGGGCACAAGCCTCGACCCGGGCCAGCACACCAGCCTCTACCATGAAGTCACCGACCCGGTGCAGCTCATCGACATCGACGGCCAGGCCGACCTGGACCTGGCCCGGGCCGCGCTGGAGGCGGGGCTTGTGCCCTGGGCCGCGCCGGACGCGGGCGGGCCGCGATGATCGCCGTGGTCCCCCTGGCGCCCCGGCCCGGCGAGCCGCTGGCCGCCCGCCCGGAGCTGGCCCTCGGGGCCCTGGGCGCCGTGGGCGCCCTGCGCGGCACCCTGTTCCGCGAGGCCTGGCTGGGCGCCGCCGAGCCACGGCTGCTGGACATGGCCCGGGCCGCCGGGCTGACGCCCCTGCCCCTGCCCCCCGGCACGCCCACGGACCCGCCGCCCCTGCCCCCGGGCAGCGCCGCCTGCGCGCGGGCCCTGCGCGCAGGCGGGGCCCTGGGCCGCGAGGCCCTGGCCCTGGTCGACCCCGCGGCCCTGGGCCTGGGCCCGGAGCTGCTGCGCGCGGCGGCGGACCGCCACCGGGCGGGCGGGCACCCCGCGCTGATGACCGCCGCCCCGCCCCGGGATCACCCCTGCCAGTTCCGCAGGCCCATGCACATCGCCGCCACGGGCGTCCTGGACCCGGCGGGGCGGGCGGCCCCGGCCGCGCCCCAGGCCCTGGCCCCGCGTCTGGCCGGGCGCCCGGGGTCCTGGCGCGTGGCCTTCCCTGCGGGGGGCGCCGTGCCCGCTGGCTGGGAGCTGGAAATCCTGGACCCGGCGGGCGGCGAGCGGGAACTCTGCCCCCGGCTGCCCGGGCCCGGGGCGGCGTCCTTTGCCTGCACCCTGGCCGACCGGGCCCCCGGCCCCCTGGCCTGGACCCTGCTGCGCGACGCCGGAAGCGGCCCGCACGACACGGTCCTGCCCTTCGCCCCGCCGGGGGCCCCCTGGCGCGTCGACCCGCGCTCGGGGGCCGTTTGCGACGCCGGGGGGGCGGCCATCCACGGGCGCCAGGCCTTCCCGCCCGTGCTGGTGCCCGACGGGACGCTGTGCATCCTGGCTCCGGGCCTGGAGCCCGACCACCCCGAGGCCCTGGCCCGGGCCGCGGTGCTGCCCTTCGTCGCCCCGCCGCCGGCCCCGCGCCCCGTACGCGACGCCCTGGGCCTGCTGGCCCACGGCCTGCGCGGCGCGGAGGCGCCATGAGGGCCGCCCTGGCCGCCCGGCTGCGGGCCCTGCTGGACGGCCCGGGCCCGCAGTCCCGGGCCGGGCTCGCGGCCCTTTTGGACGAACTGCGCGACCGGGTGGCCGGGCTGCGCGCCGTGGAGGACGCCCTGGGCACGCGCCCCCTGCGCGAGCTGCCCGGCCCGTTGCATGCGCGGCTGCTGGAGCTGGCCCGCCTGCGCGAGGCTCTCACGGCGCTGTGGCACGAGGGCCGCGAAGCCCTGGACGGCCCCATGCCCCTGCGCCCGGTGTGCGGATTCGGCCACAGCTGCCGGGCCAGGCCGTCCTCGATATGTTTCCACCCCGGGCGCGACAGCCTGCTGGTCACGGATTTCGGCAGGCCGGAGCTGCTGGAGTTCTCCCCGCGCGGCGCGCCCCTGGCCGCCCACGTCCTGGGCCTGCGCGACCCCACGCGCGTGCTGCTCCTGGAAGACGGCCGCCTGGCCCTGTGCGACCGGGGCAACGCCCGGCTGCTGCTGCTCGGCGCGGACCTGCGGCCCCTGCGGGCCCTGCCCTTCCCCCCGGAGCTGGAAGGCCCCGGGCGCAGACCCTACGACATCGCCGCCCTGCCCGGCGGTCTGGCCGTGATGACCAAGAACGCGGCCCACGAGGCGCCGCGCTGGTTTTCGTGCGACCCCGACGCGGCCGCGCCCGCCTTCGCGCCCCTGTCCGGCCCGCAGGACTGCACGCCCATCAACTGCGTCGGGCTGGACGGGCTGCTCCACGTCACGGCCTCGGCGCCCAACGCCCTGCTGCGCCACGACCCGCGCTCCGGGCGGACCGAGGTGCTCCACGCCGAGCCCCTGGGCCTGCGCCCGACCAAGGTCGAGCCCTGCCCGGGCGGGCTCTGGTGCGCCAGCGAAGGACGCCTGGCCCGGCTGGACGCGCACGGCGCGGTGCTCCACGCCGCGCGCGTCGCGACCCTGACGGGCACGGCCCGCTGCGATGCGTCCTGCCTGGGCGCCTTCGTGCGCCACGGGCAGGAGTTCCTGGTCGTCGGGGATATGGCGGGACGCCGCCTGCACCTGCTGGCGGCGCCGGAGGAATGAGACTCAGCGCCCGGCCACGGCGCGGTACAGCTCGGCGTAGGCCCCGGTCATGGCCTCCAGGGAATAGCGGGCGCGCATCTTCTCGCGCGCGGCGCGGCCCAGGGCCCGGGCCCGGGAAGGGTCGTCCAGCAGCCCGGCCACGGCCCCGGCCAGGGCGGCGGGGTCCCCGGCGGGAACCAGCAGCCCGTCGCGGCCCGGCTCCACCAGCTCGGCCGCGCCGTCCACCGCCGTGGCCACCACCGGCGCCCCGGCGGCCATGGCCTCCATGACGGCGTTGGGCTGGCCCTCGAAGCGCGCCGCGTGGACGAACACGTCGGCCGCGGCCAGCAGGGCGCCCACATCGTCGCGCCGCCCCAGGAAACGCACCGCCGCCCCCAGGCCAAGCTCCCCGGCCCGGGCCCGGAGCGCGGCCAACAGGGGCCCGGTTCCGGCCACCAGCAGCACGGTGCCGGGCCGCCTCCGGCGCACCAGGGCCAGGGCCTCCAGCAGCGTGGGGTAATCCTTCTGGGGCCACAGCCGACCCACGGCCACCAGCAGCGGCCCCCCGCCCCCGGGCAGCAGGCTCCGGCGCAGCGCAGCCGCCGCCGTCGGATCGGCATCGGCCACGGCCACCCCGTTGGGGATGACCACCACCTGCCCGGGCCGCACCCCCTCGCGGGCCAGGGCAAAGGGCACCACCGCCGCGCTGTTGAAGACCACCCGGTCGGCCAGCCCGGCGGTCAGCCGGTCCAGCAGGAACTGCCAGCGGCGCTTGTCCACGTTGCGGGCGCGGATGGAGGAGACCACCCGGGCCGGGGTGCAGGCGCGGGCGGCCACGCGGCCCAGGATGTCGGCATGGGGCAGCAGGGTCTGGACCACCTGCGGGGAAAAGCCGCGCAGCGCCAGGGCCAGCCGCGCCAGCCCCCAGCCCGAGGCCAGGGCGGCCTTGCCGATGACGCGCACCTCGACCCCGGATGCCTCGATCCCCGCGCGCACGGCGCCGTCCACCTCGTCGCCCAGGGCCACCACCAGCTGGACGAACCCCCGGCCCGCCAGCCCGCGCGTCAGATGGACCAGGAAGGTCTGGGTGCCCCCGCGCCCGAGGCTGTCCACCACATGGGCCACCCGGAGGGCGCTCACGGCGCCCCCCCGGCCCGCTGGCTGGCCCAGGCCACATAGCACAGCACCGGCCACAGGAAATACTGATGGTCCACGCGCCCGGCCCGGTGGGCGGCCAGCACGCGGGCCACCCCGTCGGGGTCCAGCCCCGCCCCCTCCAGCGCCCCCCGGGAGAGCAGCCGCCCGCGCAGGCCCTCGAGGCCGTCGAACAGCCAGGTGTCCAGGGGCACGCCAAAGCCCATCTTGGGCCGCTCCGCCAGCCCCGGGGGCAGGTGGGCCGCCAGGATGTCGCGCAGCACGGCCTTGGTGCGCCCCCGGGAGAACTTGAGGGCCAGGGGCATGGGCAGGCTGGTGCGCAGCACGGCCTCGTCCAGCAGGGGCACCCGCACCTCCAGGGAGTTGTCCATAGACACCCGGTCGGTCTTGGTCAGGCAGTCGTCGGGCAGGTAGTGCATCTGGTCGGCGAGCATCATGCCCGGCCCAAGGCGCCCCCCGGCCAGGTCCATGCCCCGGCGGTTGGCCTCGGCCAGCCCCGTGGCCCACAGCGCCTCGCGCGGGCCCGCCCCGCACAGCTCGGCCAGCAGGGCGAAGTTTTCGAGCACGAAGTGGGTGTACTGGTCGCGAGGGGCGGGGAAGCCGAGCCCGGCGGCCAGGGCGTGGCCCAGGCGCGAGCGCGGCGCACCGCCAGCCAGGGCCAGGGCCAGCCGGCGCAGCCAGGCCGGGGCCAGGCGCACCAGGGGCTGGATGCCCGCGAGCTGGCGGTAGCGCGCGTAGCCGAAAAACTGCTCGTCGCCCCCGTCGCCGCTCAGGGCGACGGTCACGTCGCGGCGCGCCTCGCGGCAGAGCACATGCAGCGCCAGGGCCGAGGCGTCGCCGAAGGGCTCGTCGAAGGCCCGCACCAGGGCCTGGAAGGTCCGCTCCACGTCGCGGGGGGCCAGGATGTACTCGCTGTGGCGCGTGCCCAGGTGCCGGGCCACGGCCCGGGCGTGGGCCGACTCGTCCCAGCGGGCCTCGCGAAAGCCGATGGAGAAGGTGCGCACCCCGGGGGCCCGCCGCGCGGCAAGGGCCGCCACCAGGCTGGAATCCACCCCCCCGGAGAGGAACACGCCCACGGGCACGTCGGCCACGAGCTGACGTTCCACGGCCTGGTCCAGGGCCGCCTCCAGCTCGGCGCGCCAGTCGCGCCGGGGGGCCCCGGAGTCCGGGCCGGGCCCGGTCCAGCTCCGCTGGGTCCACCAGCGGCGCCGGCTCACGGCCCCGGAGAAGTCCACCCGCACCAGGGCCCCCGGCTCCAGCTTGGCCACGCCCTCATAGATGCTGCGCGGGGCGCAGACGTACTTGGACACCAGCATCTCGAACCGGGCCACGGGATCCACGCGCCCCGGGAAGCCCGGCAGCAGGGTCAGCGGCGCCAGGGTCGAGGAAAAGCAGGTCAGCCCGTCCCGGCTGGTCCAATACAGGGGCTTGATGCCCATCCGGTCGCGCGCGGCCAGGAGCCAGCCCGCGTCCAGGTCGGCGTAGACGAAGGCGAACATGCCCTCCAGGCGCTCCAGGGCGTCCTGCCCCCAGCGCATGAGGGCGCGCAGCAGCACCTCGGTGTCCGAGCGCGTGCGGAAGCGCTCGCCCAGGGCTTCGAGCCGGGCGCGCAGCTCCCGGTGGTTGTATATCTCGCCGTTGAAGACCAGCCAGTGCCGCCCGCCCTCGTCGGTCATGGGCTGGTCGGCCTCGCGGGAGAGGTCGATCACCGCCAGCCGGGTGTGGGCCAACCCCAGCCGCCCGCCGTCGCACTCCACCACGGCCCGGCTGTCCGGACCGCGCCGGGCGTGCAGGGCGTTCATGCGCGCAAGCAGTTCGCGCCCGGGGGCGGGCCCTCCGTGGGCCAGGCAGGCGATTATGCCGCACATGGCCGCCCCCCGCGCGCCAGATTCTGGAAATGGGCCGTGAACGCCTCCGCCATGCGCGCCACGCCGTAGCGCTCCTCCACGCGCTCCCGGCAGCGCGCCCCGCGCGCCGCCAGGGCCTCGGGGCCCTCGTCCAGCAGCCCGGCCAGGGCCGCCCCCAGGGCCCGGAAATCCCCCGGCGGCACCACGGGCCCCAGCCCGCCCAGCATCAGCGCCGCGTCGCCCACGTCCGTGGCCGCGCAGGGCCGCGCGCAGGCCATGCCCTCGCCCAGCACGTTGGGGAACCCCTCGCCGTAGGCCGAAGACAGGCACAGCACGTCCAGGGCGTTGTAGGCGGCGGGCATGTCGTCCTCGTGGCCGGGCCAGAGCACGGCCCCGGCCAGCCCCAGGCTCCCGGCCAGGGCGGCCAGGGCCCGCCGCGCGGGCTCCGGCCCGCGCCCCAGGCAGACGAAGCGCGCCTCGGGCCACCGGCGGCGCACCAGGGCCGCCGCGCGCAGAAAGGTCGGGTGGCCCTTCATGGGGTCCAGGCGGCCGAACTGGCCGACCAGCGGCACCCCGGGGGCCACGCCCCAGGCCGCGCGCAGCCGGGCCCCGGCGGCCGGGTCGGGCGCGAACCGCGCGGCGTCGATGCCGTTGGGCACCACGCGGATCCTGTGCTCCGGGCAGCCCAGGCGCACGGCCCGGGCCTGCCCGGCCCGGGAGTTGGAAATCACCAGATCCGAGGCGCGGCACAGCAGGGCCCCGGCCCGCCGCCCCAGGGCCGAGGCCGCGCCGCCGTCGCCCCAGGCGCCCATGGTGCAGCGGATGCCCGTGACCACCCGCGCCCCGGACAGCCTTCCGGCCAGCAGGGCGGCCTCGTTGGCCCCGGGCAGCATGGCGCAGACCACGTCCGGACGCAGGGCGCGCGCCAGGCGGACCAGCCGGACCAGGGCCCCGGGCAGGGCCGCGCGCGTCCAGCTCCCGCGCCCGGTCAGGTGGTGGATGCTCACGCCGCGCAGGGCCGCGAAGGCGTCGGCAAAGCCGCCCCCCGAGAACAGCAGGGCCAGGTGCGCCCGCACCAGGGCCGGGTCCAGCCCGGCCAGCAGCGCCCGCATCTGGCGCTCGGTGCCCCCGGCGTCGGGGGCGTGCAGCAGGAAAAGCACCTTCATGGCGGCCTCACGAAAAACTGACGGGGTCCCCGTCCTGCCAGTAGCCCCGCACGCCCAGGCGCTTGAAGAGCCTGATGCGCTCCCCGGAGCCGCCGTTGAGGGCGTCCAGGTTGTCCGCCGCCCGGCGATGGGCGGGCATGAAGCGCAGGGCGTGCTCGAAGCCGTCGCGGGCCTCGCGCGCGCGCCCGGCGGCCAAGTGGCACTCCCCGATGCCGTTCAGGGCCCCGGGGCTGAAGGGTTGCAACTCCAGGGCGCCCTCGAAGGCCCGCATGGCCGCGCCCGTGCGACCCTGGGCCAGCAGCAGCGTGCCCGACAGCACCATAGCCCGGGCCCGGCAGGGCGCGTCCGCGGGCACGAGGTCCAGCTCACGCGCGGCCAGGGCCGGGTCGCCCCCCTCCCAGGCCACCCGCGCCAGGGCCAGGCGCAGGGCCGCAGCCTCGGCCGGGGCCGGAGCGGCGCCCAGCAGGGCCGCAGCCCGCTTGCGCACGGCCCGGGCGTCGGCCGCCCCGCCGTCCCCGGGGGGCGCGTCCTGCCAGAAGCGGCCCTCGAAGGAGTCGGGCAGCTCGTCCAGCAGCTGCGCCAGCAGCGCCCGGGCCCGGGGGCCGTCGGCGCACGACTGCATGCGTTCGAGCAGGGTCTGCTCGTAGCGCGCGTCGTCGCGGCGCCACAGCGGGAAGGCGCACGGCCTGCCATGCGGCCCGGGCAGCACGGCCCCGTCCGCGCCCCGCAGTTCGAAGACCGCCGCCGGGGCGTAAACGTGGCCGATGCGTCCGGCCACGGCGGCCATGTCCCAACCGTCGGCGACCTTCCAGTTGAAAAACAGGATATGCTCCGGGGGCCGCTCGCGCAGGGCCTCGATGATCCACAGCTCGCGGGTGAGGCGCCCGTGGTGGCCGTAGAAGAACATCTCCTTGGCCCGGAAGGAGCGCAGCCGGGCGTAGAGGTAGACGCTGGGCTGGTCGCCCCAGACGCACAGCCGGTCGTCCGGGCGGGCGGCGGCACGGATGGCCTCCCCCGCCGTGCGCGCCAGGTCGAAGACGCGCCCGACCACGGGATGCAGGAACCCGAACCGCAACTCGGCCCCCGGGGCCCACTCCCGACGCAGGACAAGCCCCAGGCGCAGCGCCTCCCAGCCCAGCAGCGCCCCCAGGGCCCAGCCGGCGGGCCCGGAGCCCGGCACCAGGGCCGCCAGCCCCGGCAGGGCCGCCCCGGCAAGGATGGCCACCGGCGCCCAGATGGGGTTGAAATGCGGGGTGTAGTAGTTCTTCTGCATCTGCTGCGCCAGCAGGTGGACCCCGGCCAGGGCCAGGAGCAGCAGCTCGGGCCGGGACAGCCCGGCCACGCCCCAGGCCGCCCGGCCCAGGGCCAGGACCGCCAGCAGGCGCAGGTCCTTCAGGCAGGGCAGCACGTTGGCGCGCAGCAGGTCCAGGTCCCTGCCCCGGGCGTGGTCGTGACGGTTGCCCACATAGTCGGACAGGCCCGCGCCGCCCAGGGCCCCGGGCAGGCGCAGCCCCAGCAGGCGCGCGGCGGCGGCGGACCCGTCGCGCAGGGTCGCGCGCAGGGTGTCGCGGACATAGGCCTGCGTACGCAGGCCCTGGGCGGGCAGCAGCGCCAGGGGCAGCAGTTGCAGGCCCGCGAAGGCCAGCGCATAGACGCCCACGGCCCCCGCCGGAGCGGCGTGGGCCAGCAGCGCCAGGGGCAGCGCCCCGGCGAACAGCAGCCCCGAGGGCTTGAACTGGACCGCGAGCCCGGCGAACAGCCCGGCCCCGGCGCAGGGCGCCAGGGAGCCCTGGTCCAGCCCGGCCAGGGCGCACACAAGGGCCAGGTTGGTCCACAGGATGCTGTAGTGCTCGGCGTAGGAAAGCATGAACAGCGTGTTGCCGCAGCCAAGGGCCACGGCGAAGCAGGCACCCGCCGCCAGGGCCTGGGCCCGGTCGCCCAGGAGCGCGAAGGCCAGGGCGTAGACGCTGGCGGCGGTGAGGGCGTACCAGCAGATCTTGAAGCCCTGCAGGAAGCGGGCGTCGGCCCGGCCCGCAAGGCGCGCGGCAAGGCGCGCGGCCAGGGGCAGGTTGAAATAGCCGAAGGCGCTGTAGGTGCCGTGCATGCGCTCGCCCTGGTCGGCAAGCACCGCCAGGTAGAACCAGTTGCCCTCGTCCTCGGACAGGGGCTTGCGCAGCATGGGCAGGCACAGCCCCAGGGCCAGGGCGGCCACCGCCGCCGCGCATGCGGCGTGCAACGCGAATTCAACCGTCAGGACGGACACATGGACTCCCTGGCCTGCTGCAACGGACGTTCAAGCATTAGCCGCACGCCGCGAGCGCCGTCAACAGCCGCCCCGGGCGGCGGCGCGCGGACGCGGGGCCGGCCCGCGAACCATGCAAACCCCGGGCCGGAACACGGCCCGCTTATTGCATTATCTAAAAAGCCCGGCAGGGATTGCCCCGCCGGATGGACAGGGCAGCGGCGCGGACGTACAATCGCGCGACGATCACCGCACCCGCGCAGGACGCGCGGGCACAGACACCACGGAGGGTGGCGCATGGACAAGGGCGCGCGGGCATGGACGGAGACCGTCCGCGCCGACTCGGGCTGGTTCGACCTCAGGCTGCGCGAGCTGTGGGCCTACCGCGACCTGGTCCTGCTCTTCGTGCGTCGGGATTTCGTCTCCCTGTACAAGCAGACCATCCTCGGCCCGCTGTGGCTCGTGCTCCAGCCCGTGCTGACCACCCTGGCCTTCACCGTGGTCTTCGGCAACTTCGCCGGGCTGTCCACCGACGGCCTGCCGCACATGGCCTTCTACCTCTGCGGGCTGGTGGCCTGGCGCTATTTCGCCGACTGCCTGACCCGCACGGCGGATACCTTCGTCTCCAGCGCGGGGCTGTTCGGCAAGGTCTACTTCCCCCGGCTGGCGGTGCCCGTGTCGCGGGTCGTCTCGGGGCTGTTCACCCTGGGCATCCAGTTCGCCCTTTTCCTGGCGGTGTGCGCCTGGTTCATGGCCAGCGGGGCGCCCATCCGGCCCCGGCCCGAGGCGCTGCTGGCCCCGCTGCTGGTGCTGCTCATGGCCGTGCAGGGCCTGGGCCTGGGCATCATCGTCTCCTCCATGACGACCAAGTACCGCGACCTGCGCTTCCTGATCAGCTTCGGGGTCCAGCTGCTCATGTACCTGACCCCGGTGATCTACCCCGTGTCGCTGGTGCCCGCGCAGTACCGCGAACTGGCCATGCTGAACCCCGTGGCCCCGGTCATCGAGGCCCTGCGCTACGGGTTCCTCGGGCAGGGGGCGTTCTCCCCGGCGCACCTGGGCCTTTCCGCCGCCGTGTCCCTGGCGCTGCTGCTCCTGGGGCTTGTGCTCTTCAACCGGGTCGAGAAAACCTTCATGGACACGGTCTAGGGCCATGACCGCAGCGCATCCCGTCCTCCAGGCCGAGCGGCTGGGCAAGCTCTACCGGCTGGGCTACATCGGCAGCGGCAGCCTGGCCCAGGACCTGTCGCGCTGGTGGGCCCGCCTGCGCGGCCGCCCGGACCCCCTGGCCAAGATCGTCGAGGGCCGGGCCGGGCGCCAGGCCGCCGGGCACCTGTGGGCCCTGCGCGACGTGAGCTTCTCCGTGGACCGCGGCGAAATCCTGGGCATCGTCGGCCAGAACGGGGCGGGCAAGTCCACGCTGCTCAAAATTCTGACGAAGATCACCCGCCCCACCAGCGGGCTCTTCCGCGTGCGGGGCCGGGTGGCCAGCCTGCTGGAGGTCGGCACCGGCTTCCACCCCGAGCTGTCCGGGCGCGAGAACGTGTTCCTCAACGGCGCCATCCTGGGCATGACCCGCGCGGAGGTCGCCCGCAAGTTCGACGAGATCGTGGCCTTCGCCGAGGTCGGCCCCTTCATCGACACCCCGGTCAAGCGCTATTCCAGCGGCATGTACGTCCGGCTGGCCTTCGCCGTGGCCGCGCACCTGGAGCCCGACATCCTCCTGGTGGACGAGGTGCTGGCCGTGGGCGACGCCGCCTTCCAGCGCAAGTGCCTGGGCAAGATGGGCGACGCCGCCGGGCAGGGCCGCACGGTGCTCTTCGTCAGCCACAACATGGCCGCCATGGAGCGCCTGTGCCCGCGCGCCCTGCTCATCGACGAGGGGCGGCTGGTCATGGACGGACCCTGCGCCGAGGTCATCGCGGCCCACCTGCGCACCCTGCGCGACGAGCCCGGCCCGGAGCTGGCCTACGCCGTGAACCTGGCCCTGCTGGACGAACGCGCCCACCCCGACATGCGCATCCGCTCCCTGGAGCTGGCCACCCCGGACGGCGCGCCCCTGCGCGCCCTGGCCACCGGCCAGGGCCTGGAGCTGCGCATCGGCTACGAGGCCCGGCGCCAGTTCGTCTCCCCGGCCTTCGCCGTACACCTGAACGACCACCTCGGGCGCAGGCTGGTGCAGCTCAACACCTCGCCCATCAGCGGCCAGCCCGTGGAGCGCCTGGGCGCCCGGGGCACCATGCGCCTGCGCATCGACGCCCTGCCGCTGACGGCGGGCACCTACACCCTGGACGTGGGCTTCGTGCGCGAACAGAGCGAGTGGGTGGTCAAGCTGGAGCGCGCCGTGACCCTGCGCGTGACCCCGCGCGACGTGTACGGCAGCGGCATGGCCCTGGACCAGTCGCGCGGGGCCATCGTCGTCGGCCACCGCTGGGAGCACGAACCCGGAGGGCCCACGCCGTGAGAGCCCTGCTGGCCCGGCTGGCCGCACGGCTGCGGCCCGGCCCGCCGCCCCTGGGCGGCGACTCCCTGCACCCGTGGTTCCACGGCTTTCGCGACCAGGGGCCGCCCCTGCCCGCGCACCTGCCCGGCACGCCCCTGGCCCAGACCGCAGACAGCGGCGACCAGGACCGGCCCGTATTCTTCCTGGCCCGGGGCCACTCCGGTACCCGCGCCCTGGCCCGCCTGCTGGACCACGCGGGCGTGTTCATGGGCCGGGGGCCGCAAAGCCTGAACGACACCTGGGACGCCCTGCACTGGGCCTACGGCTTCGAGCGCACCCTGGTGCCCCGGCTGTTCCGCCCGGGCCGGGGCTGCCTGGTCCACCGCGAGGCCGTGCTGCGCGTGGGCCGCGAGTGCGCCCGGCGCCACCTGCGCGGGCACCGGGGCGGCCCCTGGGGCGCCAAGACCTGCGCGGCCATGTTCGCCCACCCGCTGTACCGCACCCTCTACCCCCGGGCGCGCTACATCCACATGCTGCGCGACGGGCGCGACGTGACCCTGTCCCACGACGGGCTGCTGAACCTCACCGGGGCCGACCCCGGGCACCCCAACTGGGAGTTCTTCCGGATCATCACCTACGGCATTTCCGACGACATGGCCCTGTCGCCCTTCCCCTTCCCCCGGACGGCGGGACAGTGCGGCCCCCTGCGCGCGCACCGCTACTGGGTGCAGGCCAAGTCGTGGATCGAACATGTCAGGATGATGGAACGCCTGCGCCAGGACGGTGAACTGGCACCGCAGGTGCATACGATCCGCTACGAGGCGCTGTGCGCCGATCCGGTGCCCGTCCTGGAGGGCCTGTTCGCCTTCCTGGAGCTGGAGCTGCCCGCCGCCACCAGGGACTTTGCGCGCGGCCTGTTCCACACGCGCGGCGTGGGCCGCTGGCGCGCGGCCGCCGCGCTGCCCGCCGACGCCGCCGACAGCCCCGGGGCGCTGTGGGCCTTCATGGCCCCGGAACTGCAACTGTGCGGCTACGGCACGAACCCCAACAGCAAGGAGCAGCCATGACCCCGTGTCCCGGCGAGGCCAAGGTCACCCTGATGTCCTTCGGCTTCAAGTACGGCCTGCCCAACGCCAACTACTACTTCGACGTGGGCTTTCTCAAGAATCCCGCCCGCGAGAAGCAGTGGAACTTCTTCGCCAACCCCTCGGACGAGATGCGCGACTTCGTCCTGGCCCAGGGGCAGACCCTGGAGTTCCTCGACAAGGTCGTGCCCCTGCTGGAATACCTGTCCGGCATCGACCAGCACCAGGTCTTCGCCTTCGGGTGCAGCGCGGGGCGCCACAGAAGCTCCATCGTCGTCGACGAGCTTTCACGCATCCTGAACAACAAGGGAATCGCCACCCATGTCGTCCATCGAGATCTGTAGGCCGCTGCCCGGCGACCGCGACGCCGTGTGGGACCGCTGGGGCGACCTCACGCCCCTGAGCCCCCACCCGCAAACCGACCGCCAGCGCGACGTGGCCGCCATCATCGTCAGCCGCAACCGCCCCGACCTGGTGCGCGACACCATCGCCCAGCTCATGGGCATGGGCCGGGGGCTGACCATGGACATCTACACCGTGGAGATGGGCTCCGACCCGGACCAGACCACGGAGCACTGCACCCTGCGCTACGAGGACCCGCGCTTCCTGGGCAAGGCCTACGGCCACAACGTGGGCCTGCGCCTGGCCCGCTCGCGGGGGCGCTACCGCTACTACTGGGTGCTCATGAACGACCTGGTCTTCGAGCCGGGCTGCGACGCCGTGGCCGCCCTGGTGGAGCGGATGCAGGCCCACCCGCGCCTGGCCGTCCTGAGCCCCGGCGAGGGCGAGGGCGCCCACCCCGAGGGCCGCCCCCGGCCCGGGGGCGGCCACCACATCGTGCCCTCCTGCGACTACCTGGCCTGGATGGTCCGCGCCCAGGCGGTGGAGGAGGCCGGTTTCCTGAACCCGGCCTTCAAGTACTGCTGGGGCGCGCCCCAGGAGCTGGGCTTCCGGCTCTACAGCCTGGGCTGGCAGATGGCCTACAGCGACGATGTGAGCATGGTCCATCTGGGCGGCTCGACCTACGGCAAGGCCAGGAACACGCCCTCGCGCGAGGAATACCAGCAAAAGGCCCAGGAGTTCGCGGCCCGCTATTTCGTGGAGACCTACGGCCGCGACTGGGACGACGTGTTCACCCGGGCGCTGCCCGGGGACATCGCCGCGCGCGACCAGTTCCACGCCACCCGGCGCAACTGGGAGCGCGTGCTGGACGAGCGCGAGCGCGAGCTCTACCGCCCGCGCCGCCCGTCGCTTCGCGCGCGCGTGGCGCGGCGCCTGGGCCTCGGGGCCCTGGCCCGGCCCACCCTGCGCGAGCAGATCGAGGCCCTGCACCCCTGGTACTACGACCTGAAGATCGGGCCCGAGCGGGTCACCCCCGGCGTGGGCGCGCGCGAGGGCGCCCAGGAGCTGGCCGGGCGGGTGCGCTACATCCGCCGCCTGCTGGTGAACGAAGCCTCGCACCACTATGATTTCCGGGGGCGGCGCCTGCTCGACCTGGGCGCCAACTGCGGCTACTACAGCGCGCGCTACGCCGAGATGGGCGCCGCGAGCCTGCTGGCCGTGGAGGGCCGCCTGGACCACGTCCGCCAGGGCCGGCTCTACTGGGGCCGGGGCGGCTTCCTGCCCGAGGGGGCCTGGGAGTTCCTGCACGGCAACGTCCTGGACCCCGACATCTGGCGGGCCATCGAGGCCCGGGGGCCCTTCGACTTCACCCTGTGCGCGGGCATCCTCTACCACATCGACGACTACCCCAAGCTGCTGCGGCGCGTGGCCGCCGTGACGCGCCAGGCCGTGCTGGTGGACACCCGCCTGGCCCGGGACCGCCCCGCGGCGGACGAACCCGGGGGCTGGAGCTTCGACGCCATCGCCCAAAGCCGGACCAAGCGCGACCCCGACCCGGAGGTGCTGCGGGCGGTGATGCGCGAGGCGGGCTTCACGGGCCGCGAGCTGGGCTCGCGGGAGCCGGTGCCCCCCGGGCTGCTCGGGGCCGACGACTTCTCCCTGGGCCGCCGGGCGGCCATCCTCTTCCTGCGCGAGGGCGCGGCATGAGCCCGGCCTGCGCGCCCCGGAGGGCCCGGTGACGGCGCTGGGCGCAAGGCTGGGCCGCCTGCTGCGGCGGCCCCGGGCCCGGGCGCTGCCCGTGGCCTCGGTGCAGGTGGAGCTGACCAACCACTGCAACTACGCCTGCCGCCTGTGCCCGCAGTCGCGCCGGGGGCGCGACAACGCCCCCCTGGCGCCCTACGACCGGCCCCGGGGGTTCATGGAGCCCGGGCTGTTCCGCGAGGTGGTGGCCCAGGCGGCGCGCTGCGCCAACGAGATCAACCTGAGCTTCTTCGGCGAGCAGACCCTGCACCCCCGGTTCGAGGAGTACATGCGCGTCCTGGCCGGGCGCCCGGCCAGCCTGCGCGTGGTGCTCAACACCAACCTCTCGCGCCTGACGCGCCACACCTTCGCCCTGTTCCGCGAGATGCGCCTGGACGACCTGCGCCTGTCCATCGACGCGGCCACCTCCCGCACCTACGACCTGGTGCGCCCGGGCGCCCAGGTGCTCGACCTGGACGGCGCCCCGGCCACGGGCGACAGGTTCCGGGCCATCCGCGCCAAGGCCGAATACTGGTTCGCCCTGCCCGGGCACACGCCCACGCGCCACGTCTTCCCCGTGAGCAGCGCCAACCGCCACGAGATGCGCGACTTCGCCGACTTCTGGCTGCCCCGGCTCGGCCCGGGCGACCTGATCCTGTTCAAGAACGTGCTGACCTACGGAGGCAAGGTGGACGACCCCATGATCCAGGACGCACCCTGCAACGCCTGGGACCAGGACATGCTCACCGTGGCCTGGGACGGCCGGGTCACGCCCTGCAATCTGGACACCAACCTCGACCTGGCCATAGGCTCGGTCCTGGAGCGGCCGCTGGAGGAGCTTTTCCGCGGCCCGGAGCGCGCCGCGGCCAGGGCCAGGGCCAGGGACCGCGACGCCCCGCCCTGCTCCACCTGCCGCGACAGCAACAACTGGAGCCGCAACATCGCCCTGCGCCAGGGCGACGCCTGGCGCGAGGAGATCGCCCTGGTCTTCCGCGACCCGCGCTGCGGCGGGCCCGCGCGCCCGGGGGAGGCACCGTGCCCGGGCTGAGGCTGCCCGGCAGGGGCCTTGCGCGGCGCGCGGCCAGGGGCCTGCGGGCCGCCCTGGGCCTGGAGCGCCCCGCCCACGGCTGCATGGCCGTGCGCGACCGCATGGCCGACATCCGCGACCGCGTCCGGACCCCACACCCGCTGATCATAGACGGCGGCGCGCACCGGGGAGCCATGACCAGCGCGTTCCGCCACCTGTTCCCGGGCTCGCGCGTCCAGGCCTTCGAGCCCAACCCCCTGCTCGCCGGGGAGCTGCGCCGGGCCTTCGCCGCCGAGCCGGGCGTCACGGTCCACGAGCTGGCCCTGGGCGCCGAGGAGGGCGGCATCGAGTTCCACATCCTGCGCAACAGCCTGTCCTCCAGCGTGCTGGCGCCCTCGCGGCACATGGCCGCCTTCCACGGGGAGCGGGCCGGGGTGGAAAGGACAGTCACCGTGCGCCAGGCGCGCCTGGACGCCCTGTTCGACGAGGACATCGACATCCTCAAGCTCGACCTCCAGGGCTACGAACTCCAGGCCCTGAAAGGCTGCGGGCGGCTGCTCGAACGCACCGGACTGATCCTGACCGAGGTCGAGTTCATGCCGCTGTACGACGGCCAGGCCCTGTTCGGCGACATCGACGTGTTCCTGCGCGGGCGCGGGTTCGAACTGCTGAATCTCTACGACCTGTTCACGCATCCGGACGGGCGGTTGACCGCAGGCGACGCCATATACATCAACGCCAACCGCCGCTGACCGGCGGCGCACGGACCATACGAAACGACCATGCTGCACCAGCTCAAACGACTCATGCGCGCCGCCCTGCACGGCGACTCCGACCCCGGGGGCGGCTCCGTCGCCGTCACCGACCCCGCCGTCATCGAGGCCTTTGCCCGCGACCAGGACAACCCCTTCCTGGTCAGCTTCCCGCGCACGGGCAGCCACTGGCTGCGCATGCTCATGGAGCTGTACTTCGGGCGGCCCTCCCTGGTGCGCGTGTTCTACCACCCCGAGCGCACCGACTACCTGACCCTGCACACCCACGACCTGGACCTGGATGTCCGGCGGCGCAACGTCGTCTACCTGCACCGCGACCCGGTGGACACGGTGTTCTCCCAGCTCGCCTACCACGGCCAGGCGCCGGACGACGCCGGGCACGTCCGCCACTGGGCCGGGCTCTACGGGCGCCACCTGGACAAATGGCTGCGCACCGAGGACTGCACCACGCACAAGACCGTCCTGACCTACGAGGGCATGCGCGCCGACCTGGAGGGCGAATTCGCCCGGCTCGCGGCGCATTTCGGCCAGGAGCCGGACCCCGGGCGCCTGGAGGCCGCCCGGGAGCGGGTGACCAAGGAGGAGGTCCGGGCGCGCACGGGCCACGACCAGCGGGTGGTCCGCCTGCGCGGCGACTACGCCCGGGAGCGGGCGGCCTTCCGCGCCACCATGGGCGCCCTGGTCCTGGAGGAGGTGCTCTCCGGCAGGCCGGAGCTGGAGCCCCTGCTCTCGCGGCCGGGGGGCGCGGCGTGACCCTGGTACGCATCCTGCGCGACTACGACTTCCCCGACCTGCTGCGCCAGACGCCGGGCGGGCGCGGGGAGTGGGGCGGCATCCGCTTCACCGAGGAGCCCGTGGCCGCCTGCGACGCGGCCGTGGTGCTCAACGCGCCCGGCGCCGCCGTGCGGCTGCGCTGCCCGCCGGGACGGGTCTGGGCCATGATGCAGGAGCCGCCCAACGAGCATTTCGGCCGCTTCCACCACGGGGAGCCCGTCCACGACCGGGTCTACACCACTCGCGCCGACCTCGTCGGGCCGCGCTACCGCCATGTCCAGCCCGCCCTGCCCTGGCACGTCGGGCGCAGCTACGACGAGCTTTCGGCCTGCCCCCCGCCAGCCAAGAGCCGCGGCCTGTCGTGGATCACCAGCAACGCCACGGCCTTTGCCGGACACCGCCGCCGGATGCGCTTCCTGGAAACGGTCCGGGGGCGCCTGGACTTCGACCTGTTCGGGCGCGGGTTCACGCCCGTGGCCGACAAATGGGACGCCCTGGCGCCCTACCGCTTCTCCCTGGCCGTGGAGAACCACGCCGCCGACCACTATTTCACCGAAAAGCTCACCGACTGCCTGCTGGCCTGGACGGTGCCGGTCTACGCGGGCTGCCCCAACGTCGGGGACTATTTCCCCCCCGAGGCCGTCATCGTGTTCGACCCGGACGACCCGCGCGCCCCCGAGGCCATCGCCCAGGCCATGCACGCCGAGCCCTGGGCCCGGCGGCTGGAGGCCCTGGCCGAGGCCCGGCGACTGGTCCTCGACCGGCTCCAGCTCTTCCCGTTCCTGGCCGGAGAGCTCGCGGCCTGCCCGCCCGGGGGCGCCCCCCGCCGGGTGCGCCTGGCCCCGCCCCGGACCGGCCCCGGCCCCCTGCGCCGGGCCGCGCGCGCCGTGGGCGCGCGCCTGCGGGCCCTGGCCGGAGGCAGGCCATGACCGCCCCCCGCCCCCCGCTGTTCACCGTGGCGGTCTGCACCTACAACCGGGCGGCCCTCCTGCGCGACGTGCTCGGGGACCTCTGTGCCCAGACCCTGCCCCGCGAGCACTACGAGATCCTCGTGGTCGACAACAACTCCACCGACGACACCGCCGCCGTGGCCCGCGAATTCGCCGCACGCGGCGTGCGCCGCGTGGCCGAACCGGCCCAGGGGCTGTCCCACGCGCGCAACCGCGCCTGGCGCGAGGCGCGCGGCGAGTATGTGGCCTACTGCGACGACGACTGCCGGATCCCCCCCGGCTGGCTCGAGGCGGCCCGGACCCTGGCCCTGGCCCACCGGCCCGAGGGCATGGGCGGGCCGTATTTCGCCTGCTACGCCTCGCCCCGGCCCGCATGGTTCAAGGACGCCTACGGCTCCCACGACCAGGGCCCGGAGCGCGTCCTGGGGCCGGGAGAGTTCCTGGACGGCGGCAACATGATCCTGCAACGGGCCGTGCTGGAGGCCCTGGGCGGCTTCGACGGGCGGCTGGGCATGCGTGGCCGGGCCCTGGGCTACGGCGAGGAGACCGACCTGCAACTGCGCCTGCGCGCGGCCCGGCCCGGGGCAGCCCTGCGCTATTCGCCGACCCTGTGGGTCCGCCACCTGGTCTCGCCCGGGCGGATGCGCCTGGGCGACATCCTGCGCCAGCGCCTGGCCGACGGCATGAGCATCGAGCGCATCCGCCTGGCCGACGGCCCGCCGCCCCCGGCCCTGCGGGCCGCCGGAGCCCTGGGCAAGGCCGCCGGGCGGGTGGCCCTGGCTCTGGCGGCCCTGCCCCTGCGCGACCGCGAGGCCATGCCCCGGGTGCACAACGGGCTGTGCGAGCTGGTGGGCCCGCGCGTCCTGGGCCTGGGCATGGCCTGGGCCCGCCTGCGGGCCGCCCTGGAGGGGCGGCGCTGATGTGCGGCATCGCCGGAATCCTCGCCCCCGGGCCGGACGGCGCCCTGGCCGTGCGCCGGGCCATGACCGCCATGGCCCACCGGGGGCCCGACGGCTCGGGCCTGCACGATGCCGGGCCCTGCGTGCTCGGCCATGTGCGCCTGGCCATCCTGGACCTCTCGGACCGGGCCGCCCAGCCCATGCCCGGCCCGGGCGCCCGCCACTGGATCGCCTTCAACGGCGAAATCTACAATTACATCGAGCTGCGCCGCGAGCTGGAGGCCGCCGGGGAGCGCTTCCGCAGTTCCTCGGACACGGAGGTCCTGCTGGCGGCCTACGTCCGCTGGGGCCGGGGCTGCCTGCCCCGGCTGCGCGGCATGTTCGCCTTCGCCGTCTGGGACTCCCGCGACAGGACCCTGTTCCTGGCCCGGGACAGGACCGGGGAAAAGCCCCTGTGCTACGCCAGCTCCGGGGGCAGCTTCCTCTTCGCCTCGGAGCTCAAGGGGCTGCTGGCCATGCTCCCCGGTGCGCCGGACCTGGATCCCGCCGCCGTGGACGCCTATCTGCACTACCAGTATGTACCCGAACCGGCCACGCCCCTGCGCGGCGTCCTCAAGCTGCCGGCCGGGCACTGCATGACCCTGGCCCCGGGGCGGCCCCCCGAGCCCGAGCCCTACTGGCGCCCCGAAGACGAACCCCCGGTTCACGGCGACCCGGCCGCCCTGGTCCGCGCCGAACTGGAGCACGCCGTGGAGCTGACCCTGCGCTCGGACGTGCCCGTGGGCCTGGCCCTTTCCGGGGGCGTGGACTCCGGCTCCCTGGCCGCCCTGGCCGCCGCCCGGGCCCCGGGCACCCTGCACGCCTTCAGCGTGGGCTACCCCGGGCGCCCCCACCACGACGAGCGCGACCGCGCCCGGGCCCTGGCCGCGCGCCTGGGCCTGAAATACCACAGCGCGGAGCTGGACACCCGGGACATGCGGGCCTTCTTCCCCCGGCTGGTGCGGATCATGGACGACCCCATCGCCGACATCGCCGCCTTCGGCCACTACAGCGTCATGCGCCTGGCGGCGGACCACGGGGTCAAGGTCCTGTTCACCGGCCTGGGCGGGGACGAGCTGTTCTGGGGCTACCCGTGGGTCGGCCGGGCGGCCCGCCTGACCCGGCGCAAGGGGCGCTGGCTGCGCGGCCCGGCCTGGCTGCGCGGGCTGTGGCCCGCCCTGCGGGCGGCCACCGGCGGCACGCTGCTGCTGCGCGCCGGGCGCAGCGCGCGGGTTCCCGCCCTGCCGCGCGCCCTGGCCGGCTGGCTGCGCGATGTCTCCCTGCTGACCCTGGACCGGCCCGGCCACGCCGTATTCTACGACCTGGCGCCGGATTTCATCGCCGCCCGGGCCGCGCTGCCCGGGCTCTACAGCCCGGACTTCGCGCGCGCCGTGCCGCCCGCCAACGCCTTCGAGCCCTTCCGCATGGCCGGGGACGACTGGGACAACCCGGCCCGGGCCGTGTTCTCCGCCCTGCTGCACACCTGGCTGACCTCCAACTGCCTGGCCCTGGGCGACCGGGTCAGCATGGCCTGTTCCGTGGAGGCGCGCACCCCGCTGCTGGACCACGGCCTGCTCCGCCTGGCCCTGGGCCTGCTCCAGGCCCGCCCCGCCGCGCCCCCCGAGGGCAAGCCCTGGCTCAAGGCGGCCATGCGCGGGCTCCTGCCCGACGAGGTCGCGCGCCAGCCCAAGCTGGGCTTCCAGCCGCCCCCCCAGGCCTGGATCCAGGCCGTGCTCGACGACCGGCTGGACCGGCTGCGCGCCGGGCAGCTCGTGGAACGGGGGGTGCTGGCCCCGGCGGGGCTGGAGGCCCTGGCCGCGCGCTGGAGGGCCTCGGGCCGCGACGGGTTCCTGCTCTTCAAGCTGGTGCTGCTGGAAACCTGGCTGGACACCGTGGCCCGCGTCGGGCAGGGGGCGGCGGAATGACCGGCCCCTGCGCGCCCGTGGCCCTGTTCGCCTACAACCGGCCCCGGCACCTGGCCCGGACCCTCCGGGCCCTGGCCGCCAACCCCCTGGCCGCGCGGACCCCGGTGGTGGCCTATGCCGACGGGCCGCGCGGCCCGGCCGACGAGGCCGCCGTGGGCGAGGTCCGCGCCGTGCTGGCCCGCGCGCGGGGCTTCGCCTCCCTGCGCGTGGTCCCGTGCGAGGCGAACCTCGGCCTGGCGCGCAACATCATCGCCGGAGTAGGCGAAACCCTGGCCGCCCACGGCCGGGTCATCGTCCTGGAAGACGACCTGCTGACCACGCCGGGCTTCCTGGAATTCATGAACCGCGCCCTGGACGCCTACCAGGACGAGGAGCGCGTGGCGGCGGTGCATGGCTACGTCTTGCCCGTGCCCGGGCTGCCCGAGACCTTCATGCTGCGCATGACCGACTGCTGGGGCTGGGGCACCTGGAGCCGGGCCTGGAAACTTTTCGAGCCCGACGGCGCCGGGCTGCTGGCCCGGCTGCGCGCG
Organism: Desulfocurvus sp.; assembly: GCF_023230885.1. Classification (GTDB taxonomy): domain Bacteria; phylum Desulfobacterota; class Desulfovibrionia; order Desulfovibrionales; family Desulfovibrionaceae; genus Desulfocurvus. The sequence goes on from NZ_JALNWM010000002.1 coordinate 23,033, forward strand.
GCCGGGCTGACCCGGACCTTCGATCTGGACGGCGCCCAGCACTACACGGCCATGCTCGAAGACCAGATCGCCGGGCGCAACGATTCCTGGGCCGTGCGCTGGTACGCCTCCACCTTCCTGGCGGGCAGGCTCGGCCTGTATCCGGGGCGCTCGCTGGTCCGCAATATCGGCCTGGACGGCTCCGGCACCCACGGGGCGGACACGCGCCTGGACGCGGGCCCCTGCGTCGCCCCCGCGCGCTTCGTCATGGCGCAGCCCCGGGAGGACGCCGCCGCCCGCAAGGCCATCGTCCGCCACCTCGGGCGCTCGCGCCCCGGCCTGCTGCGCCGCCTGCGCGCGGCCGCTCGCAGGCTCCTGGCCCCGGAGGCCCGGCCGTGAACGCCCCGCCCGCCAACCCCAACCCCCGCCGGACGCCCCGGCCCGGAGGCCCCAGGCCATGACCCTACGCTCCCTGTTGCGCCAGCTGCTGCCCCCGGCCCTGGCCCGGCTTGCGCCCCGGCGGCGGCGGCGCTACGGCTTCTTCGGCGACTATCCCGACTGGGCCGGGGCCCGGGCGGCGTCCGCCGGATACGACCAGGAGGCCATCCTGGAGCGCGTGCTCGCGGCCATGCGCGAGGTGCGCGACGGCCGCGCCGCCTGCGAGCGCGACTCGTGCCTGTTCGACTCCGTGCAGTACGCCTGGCCCCTGCTGACGGGGCTGCTGTGGGCTGCGGCGCGCAACGGCGGCGCCCTGCGGGTCATGGACTACGGCGGCTCCCTGGGCAGCCTCTACTTCCAGGGCCGGGCCTTCCTGGCCGGTCTGCCCCTGGTGCGCTGGGGCGTGGTGGAGCAGCCCGCCTTCGTGCGCGCCGGGCGCCGCGAGTTCGAAGACGGCACCCTGGCCTTCTTCGAAAACGCGGCCGACTGCGCGGCGGCCCTGGCCCCGAACACGGCGGTCTTCTCCAGCGTGCTGCAATACCTGGAAGATCCGCGCGCGGCCCTGGAACAGGCCCTGGCCCACGGCTGCACGACCCTGCTGCTGGACCGGCTGCCCGTCATCGACGGCCCGCAGGACCGGCTGTGCGTACAGCGGGTGGACCCCGCGCTGATGGCGGCCAGCTACCCCTGCCGCCTGTTCTCCGAGCAGCGCCTGCGCCGGTCCCTGGACGGGCTGCGCATCGTGGCCGAATTCCCGGGGGCGGACCCCAGCCTGGGCCTGGGCAGCCGCTACATGGGCTTCATCATCGACTGCGCCCCGGGCGGCTGAGGCGGCCATGCGCCATTACTGCACCTATTTCGACAGCAACTACCTGGTCCAGGGCGAGCTGCTCATCGCCTCCCTGCGGCGCCACGCCGGGCCGTTCGTCCTGCACGTCCTGGGGCTGGACGAGGCCGTCCGCGCCCATCTGCGCGCCCGGCACCCGGACACGGTGCGCGTAATCGCCCCCGCCGACCTGGAGGACTTCGAGCCCCGCCTGGCCCGGGCCCGGGCCGGGCGCTCGCGCGTCGAATACTACTTCACCTGCTCGCCGCTCCTGCCGCTGTTCGTCCTGGAGCGGACCCCCGGCGCGGCGGACGTGACCTACCTCGACGCGGACACGCTGCTGTTCGCCGCGCCGGACCCGGCCTTCGCCGAGCTGGGCGACGCCTCGGTGGGCATCGTGGAGCACCGCTTCTCCCCGGGGCTGGAATACAAGCTGCGCTTCGGGCGGTTCAACGTCGGCTGGATCAGCCTGCGCAACGACGCGCGCGCAAGGGAGGTGCTGCGCTGGTGGGCCGGGCGCTGCCTGGACTGGTGCCGCGACGTGCCCGAGAACGGCCTGTTCGCGGACCAGAAATACCTGGACCGCTGGCCGGAGCTGTTCGAGGGGGTGCGTGTGCTGACCCACCCGGGGCTGAACGCCGCGCCGTGGAACGCCGCCGGGGCTCCGCCCCAGGCCGGGCCAGACGGGGTGCGCGTCGGCGGTGAGCCGCTGCTGCTGTACCATTTCCACGGCTTCAGGCGGCTGGCCCCGGGGCTATACCGCTCGGGCCTGGCGGGCTACGGGGCCGGGCTGCGGGGCGCCCTGCGGGCGGGGGTCTACGCGCCCTACGCCAGGGCCTTCGAGGGCCTGGCCGCGAACCTGCCGGGCGCGGCGCCGGGCGCCCGCCGGGGGCCGGGGGGCCGGGGGCCCCGGGCCTGGCTTCGCGGCCTTGCCGACGACTGGTGCCTGCTGCTGCTGGGGCCCCTGGCCGTGCCCCTGCGCCTGGGGCCCCTGGCGGCGCCCCTGCGGGCCCTGCGCGGGGCCTGGCGCAGGCTGCGCGGCGGCTAGGCTAGGTCCGGCACTGCCCGGGCCAGTCGGGGCCGAAGGGCAGGACCCCGTCCGAGGCCCAGAAATAGATGTTGTGCCGCTCGGGATACTCGGTCTCGAACACCGTGACATGGGCGAAATGCGGGGCCACCTCCGCCAGCAGCTCCTCCTTGCTGCGGAACTCGCGCTCGTGCAGCGGGAGGCTGGTCGTCTCCCCGCGCTGGACGATGGTGTAGCCGCTGACCACGCCCGACGGCGCCAGCCGCTGGCGGATGGCCTGGAAGACGACCGCGGTCTCCTGCGGGCTGAAATGCTCGATGGCCGCGTCCCAGACGATGTTGTCGAAGCTGCCCCCGGGCAGGGCGGACCGGATGTCGCCCACGAGGAACTCGACGTTGGGCGCCGCGTGCTTGCGCCGGGCGGTGGCGATGATGTGCGGGTCGAAATCCACGCCCACCACGCGCCGACTGCGCAGGCTGAAGAAATTGCGCACGTAGAACCCGTCGCCGCAGCACAGGTCGAGCACGTCCCCGCCCTTGAGGGCCAGCCCGGAGAACACCCCGCGCTCCACCCACATGGCGCTGCGCCGGGCGGGCCACAGGTGGTAGAGGTCGATGTCGTGCTCGAAATTTTCCGCCACCGGGGGGATGCCCCACTGCACGGAAAGCAGGCGGCCGTGGGCCGCGCCCGCCCAGCGGGCGGCCACGGCGCACTCGGCCTGGACCAGCCCCTCCAGCAACGGCTTGGCCGGGCTCAAGGCCCGCCGGGCAAGGCGTTTTCCCCGACGCAACAACTCACGGCATGATGCCCGCATGACTGCCCCCTGGCGATGGTTTCGGCGTTGGTGTGCTCCGGCGTCACGGCGCCGGTGGCCGGGCCGCCCCGCCCGGGCCCATGAGAAAGTCCATATGCCGGTGGAAGCCTTCCACCGTATGCCGCTCCGTGGCGCGGGCGCGGGCGGCGCGGCCCAGGGCGCCGCACCGCTGCGGGTCCGCCAGCAGGCCGCCCAGGGCCTCGGCCAGGGCCGGGGCCTCGCCGGGAACGAGCACCCCGCAGCTCTGGTCCACATAGTCCCGGGTCTGGCCCACGTCGGTGGCCACCACGGCGTTCTCGCTGGCCATGGCCTCCAGCAGGGCCTGGCTGTGGGCGTTGTCCGTGCGCTGCAACGCGGCATACACCGCCGAGCGCCCCAGGACCGCAGGCGGATCCTGGCTGAAACCGATCTCCACCCGGCCCTCCAGGCCCAGGGCCCGCACCCGCTCGCGCAGTCCGGCCTCCAGGGGCCCCCGGCCCAGCATCAGGAACCGGGCCCGCGCGTCGCGCGCCGCCACCAGGGCCGCCGCGTCGAGAAACAGCCCGGGCTGCTTCTCCGGGCTCAGGCGCGCGCAGAACACCGCCAGCGGCTCCTTGGGCCGGACGGCGATCCTGGAATAATCGATGAAGCTGCACGGGTCGGCCAGGATGCGCCAGCCGCGGCCCCGGGCCCGCTCGCGCAGAACCCCGGCCAGCCGTTCGGTGGACGCGGCCACGGTCACCCCCGGGGGCAGGGCGCGCCAGGCCGGGGTGTCCAGGGCGGCGCATTCCGGATCCACGAAGGCCGCGACCTTGCGCCGACAGGGCAGCAGGGGCAGGAACTCCACCCCGCCCACGATGGCATAGGCCGCCGCGTCGCGCGCGCCGGAGAACAGGCGCAGCAGCCCCCGGCGCACCGCCAGCCGCTCCAGCGCGGACCACGCCCGGGCCCCCGGCCCGAAGGCGAAAGGCAGCCTGTCGCGCAGGCCCAGGGGCACCAGGTGCGGCCCCGGACGCAGCAGCCCGGCCCCCACGCAGTGCGCATACACGCCCCGGTTGAGCACGCAAGCCGTCCGCCCGTCCCACCTGCTGCCGATATAATTGAAATAATTTGCGAAACGGCGCTCGGAGCCGCCGATCCCGAAATAGTTCATCACCAGGAAGATGCGCTCCACGTCCTGCCAGGGGCGCCGCGCGCCGGGGGGGGTCACCAGGGCCTCCCGCGGTTGAACAGGAACTCCTCCATGAAGAAGTTGTACGACCGGCGCCAGCGCGGGGTGTCCTCCACGCGGTAGGCGTCCGTGGGCCACGCCGGGCAGGCGCGGCAGATGTCGAACTCGCGGACGGCCCCGTCGAACAGCTCCCCGCGCATGGCGGCGAAGCGCTCCCCGGCCCAGATGGCCTCGAAATCCTCCCGGCGCAGGTCGCCCATGCTCAAGACACCGCGCCAGCCCACCGAGGCCAGCGTCCGGCAGCACACCGAAACCTGGCCCTCGGGAAACACGGCCGCCTGGATCCAGGGCTGGGAGCAGGGGTAGCGCCGGCCGGGGTCGCACAGGCGCCCGTCCACCAGCGGCTCGCCGGTGCGCAGGTCGTAGCGCGTCAGGCCGTAGACCACCACGCCGTCCACGCCCATGCCGCGCCATTTCTCCAGAAAGGCATGGCGCTCCCCGATGGCCTCGGGCTGGAGGATGAAGGCCACGGAGGTCGCGATGCCGCGCGGCCGGGCCAGGCGCAGGAAGGCCGCCACGTTGCGCTCCACCTCCCGCAGGTCCCGGCCGCGGATGGCCCGGTAGGTCTGCGGGGTCGCGGCGTCGAGGCTGAAGCGCACGGAGGTGACCCCGGACGCGGCCAGGGCCCGCGCCTTTGCCGCGTCCAGCAGGGTGGCGTTGGTGGACAGATGGATTTCGCGCACCCCGCGCGCGCGCGCCTGGCGGAAGAAGGCAAAGATGTCCCGGTGCAGCAGGGGCTCCTCGATCTGCCCGAAGAACAGGCCGATGCGGTGCCTGCCCGCGTATTCGGCGATGCGGGCGAAGACCTCGGGGGTCATGCTCCTGGCGCGGGTCAGGTAGTCCGAGGCGTGGTGCGGCGTGTAGTGCGGGGAGTGGTAGGGGCACATGACGCATTGCAGGTTGCACTTGTTGAGCAGGCAGATCTGCAAGGTGCGCGGCGCGGGGTAAAAGCGCGGCGCGCGCCCGACCACGTCGCGGCGCAGGGTCTCGCGGCCCGGGTTCCAGGAGTGCCAGGGGCCGCCCAGCTGGGCCAGCCAGCCGGGGGCCACCTCGGCGGGCGCCGCCCCGGGGGCCGGGCCGGGGCCCGGGGCCAGCGGAAGCAGGCGCGCCCGCGCGGCGCGCACGGCGCCCTCGATGCGCATGCGCAGGCCCAGGCGCAGGCGCAGGAACGGGACGCGCGCCGCGCCCAGAACCGCCCGCAGAACCAGCGCCTGCAAGGGCACGGGCCGGGCGGCGGGCAAAAGGGCCAGGGCCACGGGGGCGGCCCCGAGGCGCCCATTGGGCCTGGGGGCGTAATACAGCCCCTGCCCCCGGGCCAGGGCCTCGGCCACGAAACGGTCCAGCAGGGCCTCGTCGGCGGCATCGTCCTGGGGATAGTCGACGTACAGCAGCGGCCCGCCGCCACGGGCCAGGGCGGACCAGCGGGCCAAAAACCCGACGGACCCCGGCTCGCCCACGGCGCGGCAGGGATAGCCCCGCCGCCGGGCCCAGTCGCGCAGGGCGTCCGCCCCGCGCGGGGTCAGGACGCGCACTGCGCCGGGCGCCGCGCCGTCGGCCCCGGCCATGATCCTCTCTCGTCTCGGTGCCATCCTCTGCTCCAGAAGAGGGGAAAACCTGTTTGCCGCCCAGCGGAATGCATCATCGGTGCCAACGCTCAGGACCAGATGTCCTCCAGGGGCACCAGGGGTACGGACACGGAGGCCGCGCCGGTCTCGTCGGCCGGGTTGCGGACCGTGGCCAGCTCGCGCCCGGCGCACCACAGCCGCAGCCCGCGCCCGGAGCGGTCGTAGACCGTCAGGCCCTGGAAGCGCTCCCGGGGCGCCAGGGCGGGATCGCCGCCGCAAAGCTCCACCTCGCCCGGCCCCAGGCGGCGCAGGCGGACAGAGGCCAGCAGCTCGCCGTAAAGCAGCAGCCGCGCCAGGCCGCAGACCCACAGCCGCCCGGCCTCCCGCTCCCGGGCCAGGAAACGCAGCGGCGCGAGCAGCTCCCGGGCCCGGGCGGCCACGGCCTGCACCCCGCAGGGAACCACGCGCCCCGCCGTCTTCTCCAGCACCCCGGGATGCTGGTAGACCACCACGCAGCCCCGGCGGGCGTAGAGCGCGTCCCAGGGCACCTGGGCCAGCTGCCGCCCCAGGTTGCCCAGGGCCGGGGGCGGCTCCCCGGTGGAGCGGAAGCGGAAGAACCCCCGCACGCGGGTGCCGTCGGCCAGGGCGCAGGGGAAGGACAGCCGCCGGGCGCGGAGCTGGCGCGGCCCCAGGGCGTGGCGCCCCTGGCGGGCCAGGGCCCGCAGCCGCGCCAGGGCTCCGGGCGGCGCCAGCTCGTTGATCATGGAGTCGGCCCACACGAAGCGCACCCCGGCCCCGGGGAACAGGTCCGCGTGGTAGGCGGGATGCCCGGGCGCGTCGCCGCGCTGCCAGGTCCGCCAGGGGGCCTCGGGAGCCACGTTCTGCACGTTGTTGGCCGGGCCGTGGTTGGTGAACACCGGCAGGGTCGCGCCCAGGGCGGCCAGGGTCTCGTAGGCGCGCAGGGCGTGGGCGCGCACGAAGCCCCCCCGGGGGCTGAAGTCCCCGAAGGCGTGGTTGGCGTCGATCCAGCCCGCGCGCAGGTAGTCGTCCAGGCGGTCGGCCTCGGCGCAGCGCGGCGCGTCCGGCCCAAGGCCGCTGAAATAGGAAAAATGTTCCCGCCGCTGGCTGTAGAAGAACAGGCTGGAGGTCGTTTCCAGCCCCAGCCCGGGCCCCAGGGGCGTGGGCCCGCGCGTGTTGAGCAGGCGCATCAGGGCCTCGAAGAAGGCGAACCCCAGGCAATCCGCATCGAAGGACAGGGACAGCGCCCCCCGGAAGGGAAAGGGCAGGGGCCGCACGCCGGCGCGGGCGCGGGCAGGCGCTGGATCACCGCCACAAGGCCCCCGCGCGCCGGGCGCGCGCCGCCCCCGGCGCGCGGCGCGGCGGCGCGGGGGCCCAAAGGGCGGCATGCGGCGTAAGCAGGACCATCGGGGATTCCTCCGGGGGCATGGCGGCCGGGGCAGACGCTGCAAGGCGCGTTCCACGCCGCCGCGCCGGGACTTTCGGTTGCCCTTTGGCCGACTCTTTGCATACCATATCCTGCCACGCGGGGGCAAACCGGCATCGTGCCGCACCCCGCCAGGAACGCCATGCCCGTAATCGATTCGCTGGTCCACGTCACCCCGGACGGATCCTGGTTCGGCACGCGCCACGACGCGAGCCTGGGCCGCCTGTTGGCCGAGATGGACGCCGGCGGGGTGGACAGGGCCGTGGTCGTGGCCCTGGCCGGGCACATCGACAACGGCTTCGTGGCCCGGACCTGCGCCGCCCACGGCGACCGCCTGATTCCCGGCGCGTCCCTGGACCCGTCGCGGGCGCCCAGCCCGGCCCGGGCGGCGGCCATGCGCCGCGAGCTGGACGCCGAGGCCGATTTCGCCGTGCTCAAGCTGCACCCCCGGCTCAACGGCTACGACCCGCTGGACCCGCGCTGCCTTGCGCTGCTGGAAGCCAACGCCCTGTGCGCGCGGCCGCTGCCCGTGTGGCTGGACACCATCTGGCGCGGCCCGGGCGCCGCCCTGTCCAGGGCCCCCGCCGACACCGTCCACGAGCTGGCCGCCCGCTTCCCCGACACGCCCCTGGTGCTGCTGCACGGCGGCGGGCCGGACCTGCTGGCCCTGGCGGACATGGCGGGCAAATTCCCCAACCTGACCCTGGACCTGTCCCTGACCGCCCTCTACTACGCCGGGTCGTCCCTGGACGCCGACATCCGCTTCGCCCTCGGGCGGCGCGACCGGGTCTGCGTGGCGGGCTCGGACTTTCCCGAATACACGCCCCGCGAGTACATCGCCCGGCTGCGGACCCTGGGGCGCGACCTTGAGCCGGACAAGCTGGACAACGTCCTGGGCCGGACCCTGGCCCGGCTGCTCGGCCTGGAGCCCGCATGACCCCGCGCAGCGTGGAAATACTCGAATGCACCCTGCGCGACGGCAGCTACGCGGTGGACTTCCAGTTCACCCCGCGCGACACGGCGACCATCGCCCTGGCCCTGGAGCGCGCGGGGGTCCGGCTGATCGAGGTCGGCCACGGCCTGGGCCTTGGCGCCGCAGCCCGGGGCAAGGGCGAGGCCGCGTCCTCCGACGAGCAGTATCTCGCGGCCGTCGCCGGGGCGCTGACCCGGGCGGCCTGGGGCATGTTCCACATCCCCGGCATCGGCCGCCTCCAGGACCTGGACCTCGCCCGGGCCCACGGGATGCACTTCGTGCGCATCGGCACCAACCCCCCGGACGTGGACCTGGCCGCGCCGCACATCGAGCACGCCAGGAAGCTCGGCCTCGATGTCTGCGCGAACCTGATGAAATCCTACACCCTGGCGCCGCGCGAGCTGGCCGCGCAGGCCCGGCGGCTCGAAGCCTTCGGCGCGGGCATGGTCTGCCTGGTGGACAGCGCGGGGCACATGCTGCCCGAGGACATCCGCGAATACATGGGGCGGCTGACCGACGCCCTGTCCATCCCCGTCGGCCTGCACGGCCACGACAACCTCGCCCTGGGCACGGCCAATATTCTGACGGCGGTGGCCTGCGGCGCCGCCCGGGTGGACACGACCCTCCAGGGCCTGGGGCGCGGCGGCGGCAACGCGGCCACGGAGACCGTGGTCGCCGCCCTGGAGCGCATGGGCGTACGCACCGGGGTGGACCTGCGGCGGATCATGGACGTGGGCCAGGGGCTCATCCGGCCCATGCTGCGCGCCGGAGGCGTCGACCCGCTGCACGTCACCGGCGGCCTGGCCGGTTTCCACTCCGGGTTCACGCCCCTGCTGCGGGCGGCGGCCGAGCGCCACGGGGTGGACCTGCGCGAGCTCATCCTGGCGGTGTGCGAGCGCGACCGGGTCGCCCCGGCCCCGGAGCTGGTGGAGGAGCTGGCCGCGCGGCTGGCCGCACGCCGCCCCCGGCCCGGGCCCCCCGACGACGCCCCGCCCCCCGGCGTGCCCGGCGCCTCGGGGTTCGCCAGCGCCAGCGGCCCCCTGGGCCGGGCCGTGGCGGAAAAATCCCGCGAGATCCGCGCCCAGGCGCGCAAGGCAGGCAAGACGGCGGTGCTCAACGTCGTGGGCCGCCTGGACTCCGGCCCCGGGGCCCGGGTGTCCCATTTCGTCCAGGAGGGCTTCGGGGCGGTCATCGGCAGCGTCGAGGTGGACGGGCTCGCGGCCCTGGACGCCGTGGTGGCCGCCGCAGACGGCATCGTGGACCTGCTGCTGGTGGACGCGGACCAGAAGCCCGGGGCCGGGGCGTCCCTGGCCCACCGGGCGGCGCTGCGCACCCGGCACAGCGAGGTCGCGCCCTATTCCGACCTGCGCACCTGGGCGCACAGCGTGGTCCGCCAGCTGGGCGAGCTGCTGGGCGGCTATCAGGGCCGGACCATCGCCGTGGCCGGGCTGGATGTCCTGTCGCGGCGCTTCATCCTGGCGGCCCTGGAGCGCGGGGCGCGGGTGCGCGTCTGGGGCGCGCCGCCGGAATCCTTCGCCGCCGAGGCCGGGGCCTTCGCGGCCTGGAGCGTCAACGCGGCCCGGCCCGAGGCGGCGCCCACGGCGGCCCGGGCGGCCGGGGGCGCCGACGCCCTGGTGGGCTTCGCGCGCGGCGACGGCGCGGCGGCCATCGGCCCCGAGGCCGTGGAGGCCCTGGGCGCCGGCTTCGTCGTGGACGCGGGCATCGGCGCCGTGTCGCGCCCGGCCCTGGAGGCCGCCGCGCGGCTGGGCATCGCCGTGGTGCGCCCCGACATGCGCGCGGCCCTGGCCGCGGAGCTGGACGCCCTGCTCGGCGCCCGGCGCATCGCCGCCCGCTCCATGGGCCGCGCCGAGCTGGCCGGGGTGCCCGTTGTGGCCGGGGGGCTGGTGGGCCGCCCGGGCGAGGTGGTGGTGGACTGCGTGGCCCGGCCCACGCGGGCCCTCGGGGTCTGCGACGGGGCGGGCCGCGTCGTGCCCGCCGACGCCCCCGAGGACCGGCGGCGGCTCGACGCCGTGGAACGCGAACTGCTGCGGCGCAGCATCATGGGCCAGTAGCATGACCGCCCGGACCCCTGGGGTGATGATCCTCGGCGCGTCGCGCTACTACATCCGCTGCATCCGGGCCGCCCGGCGCCTGGGGCTGCGCGCCGTGGTCCTCGACCGCGACCCCGCGGCCCCCGGGCTGGCCCTGGCCGACACGCCCCTGGCCGTGGACATCACCGACATCCCCGCCGCCGTGGACGCGGCGCGGCGGCTGCGGGTGGACGCGGTGGTGGCCCTCAACGATTTCGGCGTGCCCACGGCGGCGGCCGTGGCCCAGGCCCTGGGGCTGCCGGGGCTGCGGCCCGGCGCGGCGGCCAACGCCACGGACAAGGCCCGCATGCGCACCCTGTGGGCCGCCGCGGGCGTGCCCTCGGCGGAGTTCGAGGTGGTGCGCACCCTGGACGGGCTGGAGGCGGCGGCCCGGCGCCTGGGGCTGCCCCTGGTGGTCAAGCCCGCCGACAGCCGGGGCGGCGGCAGCCGGGGCGTGCGCATGGTGCGCGCCATGCGGGAGCTGCCCGAGGCCTTCGCCTTCGCGGGCAGCTTCTACGACGACCCCCGCATCGTGGCCGAGCAATGCCTGCGCGGCAGCGAGCACAGCCTGGAGACCTTCACCTTCGAAGGCCGGACCCACGTCCTGGCCATCGGCGACAAGGAGAAGACGCCCGAGCCCTACCGGGTGGACCGCAGCGTGATCTACCCCACGGCCCTGGCCCCCGGCCCGCGCGAGGCGGCCTGCGCCGCGGCGCGCGACGCCGTGCGGGCCCTGGGCATCGACCACGGCCCGGCCCATGTGGAGCTGTGCGTCACCGCCCGGGGCCCCCGGCTGTTCGAGGTCGGCGCGCGCTGCGGCGGCGGGGGCACCCCGGACCCCATCGTGCCCTACGTCACGGGGGTCGACGTGTTCGCCGCCGTGCTGGACCTGGCCCTGGGTCGGGCGCCCCGGAGCCTGGAGCCCACGCGCTCGCGCGGCTGCGTCTACCGCTTCCTGACCCCGGCCCCGGGGGTGGTCCGCCGCGTCGCGGGGCTGGAGGAGGTCCGCGCCTGGGAGGGCGTGCTGGACTGCGAGGTCTTTCCCGGCCCGGGCGACACCGTGCGCCCCGTGCGCGTGGGCGCGGACAGGGCCGGATTCGTCATCGCGGGCGGGGCCGACCGCCAGGCCGCCCTGGACCTGGCCGCCCGGGCCGAGGCCCACATCCGCGTGGAAACCGCGCCGCCCGGAAAACAACGTCTGCCCCGGCCCAAGGGCCGGGAGGGGAGCCACCCGTGCTGAGCCGAAACGACTGGATGGAGCTGGAGCTGACCAAGCAGCGCCACCGCCTGCGCTATATCGACACCGTTCTGTCCGGCGGCGTCCATTGCCCGTTCCCCCCGCGCCGGGTGTTCATCGAGCCGACCAACGTCTGCAACCTGAACTGCGTGCATTGCGTACACGACGGCAAGATGACCCGCCCCAAGGGCTTCATGGACATGGCCCTGTTCCGTAAAATCATGGACGACATCAAGGGCTGGAACCGCAGCACGGAGCTGTGCCTGTTCCAGCAGGGCGAGCCCCTGCTGCATCGGGAGATCGCCGAAATGGCCCGGCTGGCGGGCACGCACTACGACTTTTTCACCAAGCTGAACACCAACGGCGTGGCCCTGACCCGCGAGCTTTCGGCCCAGCTCATCGCCAACGGGCTGGACTACCTCGTCTTCTCCCTGGACGCCATCACCCCCCAGACCTACCTGCGCGTCAAGCGGCGCGACCATTTCCACAAGGTTATGGACAACATCCTGGACTACATGGAGATATGGGGCGACCTGGACATCGGCCGCGAGCGCAACTACTTCGCCTGCGACATCAACATCCTGGAAGAGGAAGCCAACCGCCACGAGATCCCCGTCTTCCGCGAGATGCTCGAACGCCTGCCCGTGGGCCACGTTTCCGTCTACCAGCTGCACAACTACATGGGCGCCGTGGAGGAGGCCAACGCCAAGGTCGACACCGGCGGCAGGCCCCACGCCCACTGGCCCTGCTGCAACAGCCCGTGGGACGTGGTCGGCATCCGCTGGAACGGCGACGTTGTGGCCTGCATCTACGACTACGACTCGCGCTACGTCATCGGCAACGTGGGCGATGCGCCCCTGGAAGCAATCTGGAACGGCGAACGGATGACGGCCTTCCGCCGGGCCCTGCTGGAGCGCCGCTTCGACGTTGTGGAGGCCCGGGGGCCCATGTGCTCGGAGTGCAGCATCCTGTGGATGCCCGAGTACCAGCTGCCCACGGACTACTACGCCGAAATCCGGCGCATGGAGCGCTACCTGTGCGACGCGGTGGACCGCGTGGGCAACCGCTGGCCGCGCACCGAAAAGCTCCTGGAGCGCCACCGCTACCTCAAGGAGCACCGCGCGGCCTGGCGCGCCGAACTCGACGCCCTGGGCAGCGCCCCGGGCCCGGAGTCCGGCCGTGGCTGAGCGCCCCCCGCAGGACGGCGGCTGCCGCTGCGTCAGGGGCTGCGCCCTGTTCGAAGGCCGCCCGGACCAGGCGCCCCCCGACTGCCCCACCCGCCTGCATGCCGACGTGCTGGCCCGCGCCGGGGAGCTGTGCCGCACCGAGGGCACCGACGCCCACCGGCTGTGGCAGGCCTTCGGCAGGCTCATCGGCACCGGGGGCGCGGCCAAGAGCCGCGTGGAGCATGTGGTGGACTTCGCCCGCGCCCTGGGCGAGGGGCGCATCGGCATCGCGAGCTGCCTGCGCTACATCGAGGACGCGCGCTTCCTGCGCGGGCTGTTGCGCGCCGAGGGCTTCGACGCCCCGGTGGTGCTGTGCAAGGTCGGCGGCTGGACAGTGCGCGACGTGGGCGTGGACCGCGACACGGACTGGATCGTCTGCAACCCGGCCGGGCAGGCCCTGATTCTCAACAAATTGGGCTGCGGCGTGCAGTTGACCCTGGGCCTGTGCATGGGCCACGAAATGATTTTCAACAAATATTCGACGGGATACGTCACGAACCTGTATGTGAAGGAAAAGATATCCGAAGAGCGCCCGCGCGACACCGTGCGGGCGATGATGCGCGGCGAGTATGTCTGCCGCTTCCACAGGTTCGGGGAGGAGTGAGGCGGGACGCCCTCAGGCCAGCGCCCCGCCCTCGGCAGCTCGCTCACCGGCGGTTTAGAACGGCTGGCCGCCGTTAAGCACAAACGTGCCCATCGGGTCCAGGTTGCTGTTGGGATCCTCGAAGAACGTCCTCACCCGTCCCAGGAGGGCGGGCCCCTCAACGTTCTCGGCGGCCCACACAACCTCCCCGTAGCCCACGTTGACATACGTTCCTGCGGCGTTCGGTTTCAGTTGCAGCACGGCTGTCGTCTTCGTGGCCAAGTTGAACGTCACCGTTCCTGCGGCGACATTGTGTGATATATTGATCGCCGCGCCTTGATAAAAGGTGCCGTCAATCGTTTCAATCTGCGTCAGCGGCGCGCCGCTATCATTATACAGCTTTACAGTGACAGACACTGTTCCAGAGGAAACATTGCTCAGATAGATATTGTTCCTCCTGGCACCATTTGTCGATGTGTAGTAATGAAGAGGTGCGATATACGCCTTCCCCCCATAGTTCAGACATGTCGTGCCCATCGCCGGGATGGCCCACAGGACAGAGAAAAGAAGCAATGAAAGCACAAAAGATTTCTTTCTGGTGGACATTTCATCCTCCTCAGGAAAAGCAGAAGATTGTTTTCAGCACCACAACAGCGATCTGCCGAATATTTGAAATCATATAAAAAACCACACTGAAACACAAGGGCGGCGCAAGGAAGCGACAGGGAACGATGACTCACGACGACATGCAAGACATCCGCAAGGCGGGCTGGGAACTGCCCCGGGAGGTTCTGGATACCCTGGGCGGCTACCAGCGCGAGTTCCTCATGGCCCAGTTCACGGGCACGCGCACGCCCGGATACTACGCCGCGCGGCTCGCGGCCCTGGGGCTTGCGGGGCTGGGGCGCGTGGTGGACGCCGCCTGCGGCACCGGGCAATGGACCGTGGCCCTGGCCGGGCTGAACGGGCAGGCCGAGGGCGTGGACATCGACGCCGGAAGGCTGCTGGTGGCCCGCGAGCTGGCCGGGGCCATGGGCGCGGCCAACTGCGCCTTCCGCCACGGGCGCCTGGAGGCGCTGCCCTTCGCCGACGCCAGCGTGGACGGCCTGTTCTGCCGGGGGGCGTTCATGTTCAGCGACACCGCGCGGACCCTGGCCGAGTTCCGCCGCGTGCTGCGCCCGGGCGGGCGGGCCTACCTGGACGCCAACGGCCCGGGCTGGACGGCGCACATGTTCTGGACCCGGGGCCTGCGCGCCCGCGACTGGAACCAGGCCGCCAGCGCCGTGATGACCACCCTGCGCACCGCCCTGGGCCGGCCCGCCAGGATATTCCTGACCGCCGGACGGCTGCGGGCCCTGGCCCGGGCAAACGGGCTGACCGTGCTCGGCTGCGGGCCCGAGGGCTCCCTGTCCTGCCCGCCCGGGCGCCGCGACAGCGTGCCGCCCATCTACCCCGAACGGATGTTCGGCCTGCCCGCCGTCCACGAGCTGCTGCTCCGCAAGGACGGGCCCTGATGCGCCTGGCCTTCTACGGCGGCATGGTCAACAACCTCTATGTGGCCGCCCGGGCCTTCGCGGACCTGGGCGCCCGGCCCCTGTTCATCCGCGACCGCGACAACGCCACCGTCTTCAGCCAGCCCTGCTGGCAGGACATGCGCCTCAGCCTGAGCTTCGAGCAATGGTCCGCCGCCAACGCCTGGGACTGGGCCGCCTGGAGCCGCTGGGAACGCACCCTGGGCTGGAACGCCCCGCCCTGGCTGGCCGACCCCCTGGACGACCCGCAACCCATGCCCGCCCTGGACGCCCGCCCCCACCACGCGGCCCTGGTGCGCTGGCTGTACCGCAACAGCCCCCACGCGGGGGCCGTGCTGCGGCTGATGCGCCGCTGCGACGCCGTGGTGGCCTGCGGCGTGCACGCCACCATCCTGGCCCTGGTTTCGGGGCGGCCCTTCTGCATCTGGCCCCACGGATCGGACATCCGCATGGCCGCAGGCCTGGGCCCGCAGGCGGGCGGCACCTCCCCGCGCGACCGCGCCGCCGCCGCCCTCACCCGCCTGCTGCTGCGCGCGGCCTACCGCAAGGCCCGCTTCGCGACCTACGCCAACCCCACGGCGGGCGGCGGGCACACCGGCAACGTCCGCGAGGCGGGCCTGGGCTGCCCCTTCCGGCTGGTGCTGTTTCCCGCGCCCCTGGCCCCCGGGCCCGCAGGGCCCCGGCCCGAAGCCCTGCGCCGGACCCTGGAGGGCCTGGGCCTGCCCGCGCCCGGCGGGGCCGTGGTCGGCCTGGTGCCCTCGCGGGTAGATTTCTTCTGGAAAGGCCAGGATATGGCCCTGCACGCCCTGGCCCAGGCCCCGCGAACCGAGGGCCTGCGGCTGCTGTTCACCGGCTGGGGGGCCGACCTGCCCCGGGCGCGCGACATGGCCGCGAGCCTGGGCCTGGAAGACCGGGTGGCCTTCATCCCCCGGGTCTTTTCCCGCCCGCTGCTGGCCGAGCTGTTCCACGGGGCGGACTTCGCCCTGGACCAGTTCCGCATCGGGCATCCCGGCACCTCGGCCCTGGAGGCGATGGGCTGCGGCACGCCGGTGGTCATGCGCCTGGACGCGGCGGCCTACGCCCGGGAGGGCATCCCCGCCCCGCCGGTGATCAACGTCGCCACGCCCCGGGAGCTGGCCGGGGCCTTCACCGCCCTGGCCCAGGGCGACCCGGACCCCGCGGCCCTGGGCCGGGGCGCGCAAGCCTGGCTGGCCGGACACCACGGGGCGGCGGCGGCCCTGCGGGCCATCACCGACGGCCTGGAGCCGGGCGGGGGCTGAAAAAACGGGCAGACAGGGACGGATCAGCGCGGACAGGATCAGCGCAGGAAGGTTCGCAACCACCACTCGAAGCACAGCAGCGACCAGATGAACAGCCGCCGGTTCTCGCGCCCGCACAGGTGGTCCTCCACCAGGGCATGGACCGTCGGGCGGTCCATGTACTCGTAGAGCAGGGCGCGGGAGTCGAGAATCTCCCGGCGCACATAGTTGATGCTCTCGCCCTTGAACCACGAGGCGTCGGGCCCGCAAAAGCCCTGCTTCACGCCCCCGGCGATCTCGGCGGGCATGTGGGCGGCCATGATCCGGCGCAGCAGCAGCTTGCCGTCGCGGGTGCGCTGGTAATACTTGTGCAGCTTGCCCGGCTCGTTCTCGTTGATCTTGGCCACCTCGCCCAGGTTGCCGAGCTTCATGCGCACCGGCAGGCGCATGGCGAAATCCACCAGGTCGTTGTCCAGGAAGGGCACGCGCATCTCCAGGCCGTGGGCCATGGACAGCTTGTCCTCCACCACCAGCAGCCCGTGCAGGAAGGTCTTGGCCTCGAAGTACAGGGAGTGGTTCACATAGTCCTCGGGCCGGTCCAGGCGCTCGGGCCGGGTGCGGAACACGTCGCGGAAGATGTCGCGGGTCCAGACGTGGCCGAGCCTGCCCGCCACGGGGCGGAACAGCGTACGCAGCGCGCTGTTGGGGATCAGCCGCTTCCAGAACATGTAGTACTTGTCCACATAGTTCTCGAAGTCGTCGTTGACCACGGCGCGGTAGTAGCGCCAGGGGTAGCCCCCGAACAGCTCGTCGCCCCCCGTGCCCGAAAGCACGACCTTCACGAACTTCCCGGCCAGCCGCGCCACGCAGTAGTTGGGGTAGCACTGGCCCACCCGGGGCTCCTCCATGTGCCGCAGCACGCTGGGCAGCACGCGCTCCATGTCCCCGGCCTTGAGCACCACCTCGTAATGCTCGGTCTTGAACAGGTAGGAGAGGTGCTCGGCGGTCTTGCGCTCGTCGAAGCCCAGCTCCAGGCCCGAGGCCGAATGCAGGTCGAAGCCGCAGGTGAAGGTCTTGATCAGCGGCAGCTCCGCGGCGGCCACGGCGGCCACCCCTCCGGAATCGATGCCCCCCGAGAGGTAGGCCCCGATCTCCACGTCGCTGACCAGTTGGCGCTGCACGGCCTGGCGGAAGAGCCGGGTCAGCTCCTCCTCGCACCCGCGCTCGTCCACGGGGCCCTCGGGCTCGCGGAAGTCGAAGTCCCAGTAGCGCTCCACGGGCAGGGCCGCGGGCACCCCACCCTCCCACGGCACCACCGCCCGGCACCCGGCGGGAAACATGCGCACGCCCTCCAGCAGGGTGCGGTCGGTGAAGAAGTTCTGGAAGGTGAAGTATTCCAGCAGGCCCTCGTGATCCACGCGCCGCTCCAGGCCGGGGTGCTCCAGCAGGGCCTTGGCCTCGGAGGCGAACAGCAGCGCCTGGCCGACCACGGCCCAGTACAGCGGCTTGATGCCGTAGCGGTCGCGGGCCAGGAACAGGGTGCGCGCCCTGCGGTCCCACACGGCGAAGGCGAACATGCCGTTCAGGCGCTCCACGCAGCGCGGCCCCCACTGGCGCCAGGCCGCAAGGACGACCTCGGTGTCCGTGCGGGTGTGGAAGGCGTGGCCCTGGGCCTGCAACTCGGCGCGCAGCTGCTGGAAGTTGTAGACCTCGCCGTTGTAGACCAGCACATAGCGGCCCTCGGGGCACAGGAAGGGCTGGTTGCCCGCCGGGGAGGGGTCGAGAATGGCCAGGCGGCGGTGGGCGAACCCCGCGCTCCGGTCGGTGAACACGCCCTCGCCGTCGGGCCCGCGATGGGCCAGGGCCTGGGCCATGCGGCGCATGAGCACCGGGGAGACCGGCGCGCCGCCATAGTCCACCACCCCGGCGATGCCGCACACGGTCAGCCCCTCCCGGCCGCGCGCAGGCAGGCCACGACGTAATCCAGGTCCTGCATGGTCATGCGGTTGTGCAGGGGGATGGCCATGCTCGTGCGGTGGCACTCCAGGGCCCCGGGGAAGTCCTCGGGGGCGAAGCCGAAGCGCTCGCGGTAGCAGTCCAGGACGTGCACGGCGTGGGTGCCGGGCCGGGTGGACACGCCCAGGGCCTGCAAGCGCTCCATGAGCGTATCGCGCGGGACCGGGGCGCGGTCCTCCAGCACGCGGCAGACGAAGGACTGCCAGCCGTGGCCGGGCACAAGGGGCGGCAGGGCCAGCCAGTCCAGGTCGGCCAGGGCCTCGCCGTAGGCGCGGGCCAGGGCCAGGCGTCCGGCCACCAGCCCGGGCAGCCGCCCCGCCTGCACCACGCCCATTGCGCCCTGCATGTCGGTCATGCGGTAGTTGAAGCCCGGGGCGGTGAAGGCCGGCAGCAGGTACGGGCGCGGGCCCAGGTGGCGCTGCTCCTCGCTGACCTGCGCGCCGTGGTTGACCAGCATGCGCACCCGCTCGGCCAGGGCCGCGTCGTTGGTGGTCACCATGCCGCCCTCGCCGGTGGTCACCACCTTGCGCGGGTGGAAGGAGAAGGCCGCGGCCAGCCCCAGGCTCCCGGCCGGGGCCGGACCACCCAGGCCCGTGCCCGCCGCGCAGGCCGCGTCGCAAAGCATGGGCAGCCCCGGGGCCGCGCGGCCCAGGGCGTCCATGTCCGCCGCCAGGCCGAAAAGATGGACGGGCATCACCGCCCGGGTGCGCGGGCCCACGCAGGCCGCCAGCCGCGCGGGGTCGATGTTGAAGGTCGCGGGGTCCACGTCGCACAGCACCGGGGTCGCCCCGGTGTGCAGGACGACGTTGGCCGTGGCCACCCAGGTGAAGGCCGGCACCACGACCTCGTCGCCCGGGCCGACGCCCAGGGCGGCCAGCAGCACGGCCAGGGCCGTGGTGCAGCTGGTGGTGGCCACGGCGTGCTCCACGCCGTGCAGGGCCGCGAAGGCGCGCTCGAACTCGGCCACGCGCGGCCCCTGGGTCACCCAGCCGGACAGCACCGGCCCGCGCATGGCCTGCCACTCCTCCTCGCCCAGGGCGGGCAGGGCGATGGGCACCTCGCGCCGCTCCCAGCCTTCGGGCGCCGCGCCGGTCGCGGCCAGGGCGTCAGTCTTCATCGGGCAACCCCGCTTCCCGGCGCCGCTCGCGCACAAGGCGCATGTGCGCCCGGCGCCAGGCGATGAGCTCGGCCAGGCCCTCGCGCAGGCCTCTGTCCGCCCGGAAGCCGATCTCGGCCTCGGCGCGCGCGGGGTCGCCGATGCGGTTCTTGACGAAGGTCAGCCCGGCGGGCTCGTAGTGGATCTCCCGGTCCGAGCCCGTCAGCTCGATGACCAGCCCGGCCAGCTCCCTGATCGTGGTCTTGATCCCGGTACCCACGTTGTAGCAGGCGTCGGTGGCCCCGGACTCCATGGCCCGCACGTTGGCCAGGGCGCAGTCGCCCACATAGACGAAATCGTAGGCCTGGCTGCCGTCGCCGTAGACCACCGGCGCCAGCCCCCGGTCCAGGCGGTCGAGCATCTTCATGATCACGGCGATGTAGGCGCCCCGGTAGTCCTGGCGCGGGCCGTAGACGTTCATGTAGCGCAGCCCGCAGTAGTCGAAGTGTCTGTCCGTGCCCTTGTAGCGGTGGTGCAGGGCGCGGCACATATGCTCCCCGGCGATCTTGGTGGCCCCGTAGAAGTTGGTGTTGTTGCAGGGGTGGTCCTCGTTCATGGGTTCGCGCACGGCGTCGCCGTAGACCGAGGCCGAGGAGGAGTAGACCAGTCGGCGCACCCCGGCGTCGAGCATGGCTTCAAGCACGTTGAAGGTGCCCCCGACGTTGACCTCGAAGGCCGAGCGCGGATAGTCCCAGCAGTGCAGCAGCCACAGGGCCGCCAGGTGGAACACGCCGTCCACCCCCTGCATGGCCGCGCGCAGGATGTCGCGGTGCAGGATGTCCCCGCCGTGGGGGAAGATGTTCACGCGCGGGTCGGCCAGGGCCTGGGCCAGGTTCTCCTCGCGGCCCCGGCTGAAGTTGTCGAAGACGCGGATCTCGGCCACGTCCCTGCGGCACAGCTCGTCCACCAGGTGCGAGCCGATGAAGCCCGCCCCGCCGATGACCAGAAAACGTTTTCCCTGCAAATCCATGTGCCCTGACCCTCCGGAAGCTGTGGCCGTCCTTGGCCCTGCCGCCGCGCAAAGGCGCGGGGGCATTGCGGATGTATCACCGCCGCCGCGGCTTATCAACGCGGCGGACCGGCGGCCGGACGCGCCCGCGCCGCCCGCCGAAACATGTCTGGCGCGCCGGCCTCAGCGCCCGGCCGCCGCCCCGAGCAGCCCGGCGTAGCGCCCGGCCGCGCAGGCCCAGGAGCCGTGGGCCCGGGCCAGTTCCCGGCCCCGGCGGCCCATGCGCGCGGCAAGCCCGGGCCGCCCCAGCAGCCCGCCCAGGGCCCCGGCCAGGGCCGGGGCGTCGCCGGGCGGCACGAGCAGCCCGTTCTCCCCGGGGCGCACCAGCTCGGCGCAGCCCGGAATCCGCGAGGCCACCACCGCCAGCCCCGAGGCCATAGCCTCCAGCACGGCGTTGGACTGGCCCTCGAAATGCGAGGGATGCACCAGCACGTCGGCCTCGCGGTAGACCCCGGGCATGGCCTCGCGGGGCACAAAGCCCAGCAGGCGCACCCGGCCCGCCAGCCCTGCGGCGTCCAGGGCCGCGCGCAGCCAGCCCATGCGCGGCCCGTCCCCGGCCACGGTCAGGGTCCAGGGCGCCGCCGGGTCCAGGGCCCCCAGGGCGGGCACAAGGGCCCGGAGCCCCTTGCCCGGGGCCAGCCGCCCGCACAGCAGCAGGCGCAGCGGCCCGGCGGCCCGGTCCGGCGCGGGGGAAAACAGCTCCAGGTCCACCCCGTTGGGCACCAGCTCCACGGCCAGGCCGGGTTCGAAGGCCCGCGCCCGGGCCGCCAGCCCGGGGCCGTTGGCCGTCACGGCGGCCGCCCCGCGCCAGACCGCGCGCAGGGCCGGGCCCGCCAGGGCGTGCCACAGGGCCAGCTCCCCGGGCTGCTGCCCGGGCACGTCGCCCCCGCGCAGGGCCAGCACATAGGGCAGCCCGCAGCGGCGGCGCAGCCACAGGGCCGCAGCGCCCCCCGGCAGGCCGAAAAAGGCCAGGGCCGCCTGGACGCCCCGGGCCCTGGCCAGGGCCGGGGCGCGCAGGGCGGCCGCCAGGGCGAAGGCCGCGAAATGGCCGGGACCGCCCCGGTCGGCCCGCCGCCGCGCGGCGGGCACGCGCACCACCAGGGCCCCGCCCACCTGCGTCCGCGCGGGCAGCCCGGCCAGGGCCGAGGTCAGCACCGTGACCTCGTGGCCCAGGGCCGCCAGCTCGCGGGCCAGGTTGGCCGCCGCCCCCGAGCCGCCCCCGGCCAGGGGCGGGAACTCGTGGCTCACCAGCAGCAGCCGCAGGCCGCCGGGCATCAGCGCCCCCCCGCCCGCGTCCGCAGGCGTCCCGGGACGGCCAGGGCCCCCCAGGCCAGGAAAATCCGCGTAGCGACGCACACAACACCCCCCTCTCAGGCCAGGCCCTGCCCGTCCAGCCAGTGTTGCAGGCACAACAGCGTCCACAGCTCCTTGCGGTTGTCGCGCTCGCCGCGCAGGTGCGCCGCGAGCAGCCCGCGCACGGCCCGGGGCTCCAGCAGCCCGCCCCGGCGCAGCCGGTCCTCGGACAGCAGCTCCTCGGCCATGCCGCGCAGCCCGCCCTTGAGCCACCTGGCCAGGGGGATGCCGAAGCCCTTCTTGCCCCGGGCCAGCACCGGCGCGGGCAGCCGGTGGCGCAGCATGCGCCGCAGCAGCCACTTGCGCGTAAGCCCGCGCAGCTTCATGTGCGAGGGCAGGGAGCAGGCGAACTCGGCCAGGGCCGTGTCCAGGAACGGGGCGCGCACCTCCAGGGAATGGGCCATGCCCGCCGCGTCGACCTTGGGCAGGATGTGCCCGGCCATGTAGTAGCGCAGGTAGAAGGCAATGGTGCGCCGCACCTCGTCGCCCCGGGGCCCCCGGGCCCCGGCCGCGGCCACCTCGTCCAGGGGGTCGAAACCGCCCAGGGCGGCGGCCACGTCGGGATGCAGCACGGCGCGCTGCCCGGGCAGGTCGAAGGCCCCCAGC
>NZ_JALNWM010000003.1 GCF_023230885.1 Desulfocurvus sp.
GGTCCATGTCTGTGGAATTCACGGCCCGGGTCAGCAGCTCCCAGGCCTGGTCCCTGTCGCCGCAGCGGGCGGCCTCGCGGCCCCGGCGCACCATCTGGCGGGGGTCGTCGCGGGTCGTGCGGGGCGAGAGCAGGGGGACCAGGGGTGCGTCCTGCGCGGCGCCCGGCTCCGGGCTCCGGGCCTGGGCCCCGGGGACGCAGCCCAGGAGCAGCAGGGCCAGAATCTGCGCAAAGAGCAGCGATGGCAGGACGAATCGGGAGCGCATGGATACGTTGTGCGCCGACGCGGCGATACTGTCAACACGGCGGGCCGGGGGCGCCGGTTGGCGGGGCGCTCCCCGAAGCGAGGAGGAAGGAGTCTGGGTACTCCGGGTGCGCCCGGCAACCGACGTTACAAGAGTAGGGCTTTTGCCCGGGCTGTCAAGGGCGCTCGCAGCCCGGGCCGCGCCGGGGGGTGAAGTCCACCTCGCGCGGGGGTTGGCCGTCCGGGGTCAGGGTGGCGCGCACGGGGGGCGTTGTGGCCACCACCTGCCCGCGCCGGACCACGAACAGCCGCGCCGGGCGCAGGCGGATGGCCTCCACCGGGTTCCGGGCCTGGAGGATCACGAAGTCGGCGGCCCTGCCCGGGGCCAGGCCGTAGTCCGCAAGGCCCAGGGCCCGCGCGCCGCCGTGGGTCACGGCCTCGAAGCACCGCCCAAGGCCCGTGGTGCCCATCATCTGCAGGCAATGCGCGCCCATGTGGGCGACCTCGAGCATGTCGTGGCTGCCCAGGGGATACCAGGGGTCCATCACGCAGTCGTGCCCGAAGGCCACGTTGACTCCGGCGGCCAGCAACTCGGGCACGCGGGTCAGGCCCCGGCGCTTGGGGTAGGTGTCGTGGCGGCCCATGAGGTGGATGTTGATGAGCGGGTTGCACACGGCGTGCAGCCGGGCCTCGGCCATGAGCGGCAGCAGCTTGGAGACGTAGTAGTTGTCCATGGAGTGCATGCTGGTCAGGTGCGAGCCGGTGACGCGGCCCTCCAGGCCCAGGCGCGTGGTTTCGCGGGCCAGGGTCTCCACATGGCGCGAGGCCGGGTCGTCGGTCTCGTCGCAGTGCATGTCCACCAGCAGCCCGCGCTCGGCGGCCAGCTCGCACAGCCAGCGCACGGAATGCCGCCCGTCCTCTTCGGTCCGCTCGAAGTGCGGAATGCCGCCGACCACGTCCACGCCCTTGTCCAGCGCGCGGACGAGCAGCTCCTTGCCGCCCGGGGCGCGCAGCAGGCCGTCCTGGGGGAAGGCCACCAGCTGGATGTCCACCAGCCCGCGCATCTGTTCGCGCACCTCCAGCAGCACGTCCACGGCCATGAGGGCCGGGTCGGTCACGTCCACATGGGTGCGCACGGCCAGGGTGCCCCGGGCCACGGACCAGTCCAGCAGCTCCAGGGCCCGGGCCTTGACGGCCTCGGGGGTCAGGCCCGGCTTCAGCTCGCCCCAGATGCGGATGCCCTCCAGCAGGGTGCCGCTCTCGTTCATGCGCGGCAGGCCCAGGGACAGGGTGGCGTCCATGTGGAAATGCGGGTCCACGAAGGGCGGGGTGGCCAGGTTGCCCCCGGCGTCGATGGTCCGGGCGGCCCGGGCCTCGATGCGCGGGGCGATTTCGGCGATGCGTCCGTCCTTGACGGCGATGTCCACAGGGCCGCCGCCCTCGGGCGGCACGGCGCCGGTAACCAGCAGGTCGAGCATGGGAACCTCCTCAGCGTTCGCCCTTGCGGAAGGGCACCAGCAGCGCGGCGGGGTAGGCCGCGCGGCGCGACATGACCACCAGGGCCACGATGGAAAACACATAGGGCATCATCAGGTAGACCTGATACGGGATGGCCAGGCCCGCCTGCTGCTGCACGCGCATCTGCACGGCGTCGAAGGCCGCGAAGAGCAGCGCGCCGAGGAGCGCCTTGCCGGGCCGCCACGAGGCGAAGACCACCAGGGCGATGCAGATCCAGCCCCGGCCGTTGACCATGCCGATGTAGTAGGCGTCGAAGGCGGCCAGGGTCAGGAAGGCGCCGCCCACGGCCATGAGCGCGCTGCCCGCCATCACCGCCGCCGTGCGAATGGCGTGTACGGACAGGCCCTGGGACTCCACGGCCATAGGATTCTCGCCGGCCATGCGCAGGGCCAGGCCCGCCGGGGTGCGGTAGAGCACCCAGGCCGTGACGGCCAGGGCCGCCAGGGCCAGCAGGGTCAGGGGCGTCTGGCCGAAGAGCACCGGCCCCAGGAAGGGGATGGAGCCCAGGCCGGGAATGTCCATGGCCGCGAAGGGCGTTATCTTGGGCGGGGTGGTGGCCTTGGGCAGCAGCATGCGGAAGGCGAAGGACGACAGGGCCGAGGCCAGCATGGTGATGCCCAGGCCGGTGACGTGCTGCGACAGGCCCAGGCGCACGGTGAGCAGGGCGTGGACAAGGCCCAGGGCCGCGCCCACGGCGGCGGCGAAGCCCACCGCGCCCCACAGCGATCCGCCCAGGTAGACCCAGCACCAGCCGCCCATGCACCCGGCGGCCATGATGCCCTCGATGCCCAGGTTGAGCACGCCCGCGCGCTCGCAGATCAGCTCGCCCAGGGTGCCGAAGAGCAGGGGCGTGGCCATGCGCACCGTGGCCACCCAGAAGCCCGTTTCCAGCAGCAGTTCCAGCACGCCCACGGGCTACCTCCAGCGGATGCGCCAGCGCGGCGCCAGCATGCTCACCAGCACGGCCAGCAGCGAGAGCGCCGTGGCCACGTCGGCGATGTAGTTGGAAATTTCCAGCGCGCGGCTCATGGAGTCCGCGCCGATGGAAACCACGGCCACGAACAGCGCCGCCGCCACCACGCCCAGGGGGTGCAGCCCCGCCAGCATGGCCACCACGATGCCCGAGTAGCCGAAGCCCGGGGAGAGGTCCAGGGTCAGGTAGCCCTTGAGGCCCGCCAGCTCGCTGACCCCGGCCATGCCCGCCAGCCCGCCGGAGAGCAGCGCCGTGCGCAGCACCGCGCGGCCCACGGGGATGCCCGCGAAGCGGCTGGCGCGTTCGCTCAGGCCCACGGCGCGGATTTCCAGGCCCCAGGTGGTGAAGCGCATCAGCGCCCAGGCGCCCGCGGCGCAGGCCAGGGCGATGACGAAACCCCAGTGCAGGCGCGTCTTGGCCACCAGGGGCGCCAGGACGGCGGCGTCCACCACCGGCGCGGCCTGGGGCCAGCCCATGGCCATGGGGTCCTTCCACGGCCCGAAGACCAGCCAGTTCACGGCCAGGACGACCACGAAGTTGAGCAGCAGGGTGGTGACCACCTCGTCCACGGCCAGGCGCGTCTTGAGCAGGGTCGGGCCCAGGAGCAGCAGCCCCCCGGCCAGGGCCCCGGCCAGGAACAGCGTGGGGATCATCAGCCACGCGGGCAGGTCGAGCATGCCCGTGCCCAGCCAGGTGGCCATGACCGCCCCGGCGTAGAGCTGGCCTTCGGCGCCGATGTTCCACAGCCTGGCGCGGAAGGCCACGGCGGCGGCCAGCCCGGTGAAGATCAGCGGCGTGGCGCGGGTCAGGGTCTCGGTGAGGGCGAAGGTGGAACCCAGGGCGCCCTTGAGCAGGAGGCCCAGGGCCCGGCCGGGCGGCGCCCCGGCCCACCAGATGAGCAGCGAGCACAGGGCCAGGGCCGCGCCCACGGCCAGCACCGGGGCCAGCACCGTGAGCGCCAGGGAGGGCTCCTGGCGCGGCTCAAGACGCACGGGCGGCCTCGCTTCTGGCGTCGCCGTGGCCGCTCATGGCCAGCCCGATGGCCGCGGCGTCGGCCTCGTCGGGGCGCACCGGGGCGGACAGGCGGCCGCGGTGCATGACCTGGATGCGGTCGGCCACCTGGAAGATTTCGTCCAGATCCTCGGAGATGAGCAGCACCCCGGCCCCGGCGCGGCTGGCCTCCATGAGCGCCTTGTGCACGAAGGTGGCGGCGCCCACGTCCAGGCCCCAGGTGGGCTGGTTGGCCAGGATGACGGACGGGTTGCCCGAGAGGACCCGGGCCAGGATGAGCTTTTGCATGTTGCCCCCCGAGAGCTGGCGCGCCGGGGCGCCCGGGCCCTGGCAGCGCACGTCGAAACGGGCGATGAGCTCGCGGGCGCCCCGGCGCATGGCCGAAAAGTCGAGCAGGCCCCAGCGCGACCAGGGCCGCTGGCGGTAGATCTCCAGAACCAGGTTTTCCATGACGCTCAGGTCGCCCACAAGGCCGGTGCCGATGCGGTCCTCGGGCACGCGGCCCACGCCCAGGGCCAGCATGCCCGCCGGGCTGGGGGCGGCCACGGCCCGGCCGTGGACGCGCAGCTCGCCCGCCTGGGGCCGGAGCAGCCCGCTGACCATGTCGGCCAGGGCGGCCTGCCCGTTGCCCGACACCCCGGCGATGCCCAGGATCTCCCCGGCGCGCAGGGTCAGGTTCAGCCCGTCCAGCAGGGTGCGGCCCCCGTCGTCGCAAAGCACCGCGCCGTCCAGGGCCAGCACCTCGGCGCCGGGCTCGCCCGGGCGGCGGCCCACCCGGGGCACCTCGCCGCCGACCATGGCCCGGGCCAGGGTGTCGGCGTCGGTCTCGTGGGTCGCGGTGCGCAGCACGACCCTGCCGTGGCGCAGGACCACGCAGCGGTCGCTGGCGGCCATGACCTCGCGCAGCTTGTGGGTGATGAGGATCACCGCCAGGCCCCGGTTGACCAGCAGGCGCAGGGTGGCGAAGAGCTGCTCGCCCTCCTGGGGCGTGAGCACGGCGGTGGGTTCGTCCAGGATCAGGATGCGCGTGTCGCGGTACAGCGCCTTGAGGATCTCCACGCGCTGGCGCTGGCCCACGGACAGGTCGCGCACGCGGGCGTCGGGGTCCACATGCAGGCCGAAGCGGGCCGAGAGGTCCGCCAGGCGCCTGCGCGCGGCGCCCTGGCGCAGGCGCGCCGAAAACAGCGGGCGCGTGCCCACGGTGACGTTCTCCAGCACGGTCATGTTGGCCGCCAGGGTGAAGTGCTGGTGGACCATGCCCACGCCCGCGTCCAGGGCCGCGCGGGGCGAGCCCGGGGGCAGGGGCCGGCCCATGACCTCCACCTCGCCCTCGTCGGCCCGGTAGTGGCCGAAGAGGATATGCATGAGCGTGGTCTTGCCCGCGCCGTTCTCGCCCAGCAGGGCCAGCATCTCGCCGCGGCGAAGCTCCAGGCTCACGTCGTCGTTGGCGACCAGCGGGCCGAAGCGCTTGGTCACGCCGCGTATGCGCAGCACGGTCTGGCTTTGGCGCATGGTTCTCCCGGGCGCGCCGGGGCCGCCGCGCTGGCGGCCCCGGCGGGTTCGCGTCCGCTAGAAGGTGGACTTGGGCTCGTTGTCGTCGATGGCGATGACCAGTTCGCCAGCCAGGATGGCGGCCCGGGCCTTGTCGACCTCGGCCTTGACCTCGGCGGGGATGCGCTCCTCGAATTCGTAGAACGGCGCCAGGGAGGCGCCGCCCTTGGCCATCATGGTCCAGTCGCGGTAGTCCTCGGCGGCGAAGGTCCCGGCCTTGACGCGCTCAATGGCGTGGCCGATGGCGGCGTCCATGCTCCACAGGGCGGAGGTGACCACCACGTCGGAGCCGTTCTCTTCCTTGTTCATGTCGTTGACGTTGCCGAAGGCCACGAGGCCCTTCTCGCGGGCGGCGTCGACCACGCCCGCGCGCTCGGCGTAGAGCACGTCCACCCCGGCCTCGATCTGGGCGTAGGCGAATTCCTTGGCCTTGGGCGGGTCGTACCAGGAGCCGATGAAGGAGACCTTGAACTCCACGGCGGGATTCACGGCCTTTGCCCCGGCCATGAAGGCGTTGAACAGGCGGTTGACCTCGCCGATGGGGTAGCCGCCGACCATGCCGATGCGGTTGTTCCTGGTCATGGCCCCGGCGATCATGCCCATGAGGTAGCAGGGCTCGTGGATATAGTTGTCGAACACGGCCATGTTCGTGCCGTAGGGTCCGAAGGAGTCGCCCATGAGCAGGGCCACGTTCGGGTAGTCGTCGGCGGCCTTGCGCACGTCGCGGCTGATGCCGAACGCCTCGCCGACCACCAGGTCCACGCCGGACTCGCAGTATTCGCGCAGCACGCGGACATAGTCGGTGTTGGAGACCTTTTCGGAGAACACATACTCGATCTCCCCGGCCTCGGCGGCGCGAGAGAGGGCCTGGTGCAGGCGGGCGTCCCATTTCTGCTGGATGGGCTGGGTGTAGATGCCCGCGACCTTGATGGTCTTGGCCAGGGCGGCCCCGGGCAGGGCCAGGGCGCAGGCCAGCGCCAGGGCGCAGGCCAGGGCCGTCGGGGAAAGGTTCTTCATCGTCGTCTCCCGAGGGTGGTGGTGGTTGATCGGCCCGGCGGCGGCCCGCCGGGGGGCGGCGCGGGCCGCCGTCCGCGCCCGGAGCAACGGGCGTGCCAGCGGCCGCAAGGCCCGGGGCGGCCGGGAAAAGCCCGCCGCCCCTCCGCCGTGGGCGGCGACGAATATGACAAAAAGTGGAAAGAAGCGCCACGGAATTGTAATCGTTTGACGAAAATGTGAGGGCTGGGCACGGGGCGGCGCCGGGAACGGCGCCCGGGCATGGCGGGGCATGGCGGGGCGGGCATGGCGGGGCGGGCACGGGGGCGGCGGCCATGAGGTCGCGCCAGCCAGCCGGAGACGGCGGGTCGGAAAGCGGCGGCAGGGCCCGGAGGGCGGCGGTGGGAACGCCGGGTCGGGCGGGGCGCGGCGCCGGGCCCCGGGAGGCGGCGGGGCCGGAAAACGCCGGGGCCCGCGACGCGCGCGTCGCGGGCCCCGGCTTGTGCGGCGGCCGGAGGTCTAGTCCCCGGCGACCTTGAGCATCTCCCAGTACTTCTCGTACACGGGCAGGGCGTCGCCCACGCCGGTCTGGAACTCGCTGTTCACGAGGTCCTCGGGGCGCGGGGAGACGATGGGGTCGTTGCGCAGCTCCTCGGGCAGCAGGGCCTGGGCGGCCTTGTTGGGCGTGGTGTAGCGGAACTCCTCGGCGATGCGCGCGGCGATTTCGGGGCGCAGCAGGAAGTCGATGAACAGCATGGCGCCTTCCTTGTTCTGCGCGCCCGCGGGGATGCACAGGTTGTCCATCCACAGCATGGCGCCCTCGCGGGGGTAGACATACTCCAGCTCGGGCATCTCCTCGCGGATCTGGCTGGCGTCGCCGTTGAAGATCAACCCGACCACGGCCTCCTCGCCGGCGAAGACCTGCTTGGCTCCGTCGCTGGTGAACATGCGCACGGCGGGCTTGAGCTCCAGCAGCCACTCGTAGGCGGCCTTGATCTCGGCCTCGTCGCGGGTGTTCATGGAGTGGCCCAGGGCCTTGAGGGCCACGCCCAGGCCGTCGCGCAGGTCGCTGGACATGAGGATGCGCCCGGCCAGCTCGGGGCGCTTCAGGTCGGCCCAGGAGGTCACCGTGCCGGGGGCGACCTGGGCGGTGTTGACCATGAGCCCCGTGGAGCCCCACATGTAGGGGATGGAGTAGCGGTTCTCGGGGTCGAAGGGCTTGTTGAGCACCTCGGGGTCGAGGTTGGCGAAGTTGGTCAGGCCCTTGGGGTCGATCTCGGCCAGCAGGCCCTGTTCGCGCATGAGGCTCAGGAAGTAGGTGGAGGGCACGACGATGTCGTAGCCCTTGCCGCCCATGAGCTTCAGCTTGGTGAACATGGCCTCGTTGGAGTCGTAGGTCGAGTAGATGACCTTGATGCCCGTCTCGGCGGTGAACTCGTCGAGCACGCTTTGGGGCATGTAGTCGGTCCAGTTGTAGATGGTCAGGGTCTTGCCCGCCTCGGCCCAGGCCGAGGGGACGGCCACCAGGGCCGCCAGGAGCAGCAGGGCCGCGATGCGCTTGGTCATTGTTAATGCCTCCTCGTGCGGGTCATGGCGTGGGCCAGCAGGACGCAGGCCACGGTCAGGGTGAACATGATGGCCGACAGGGCGTTGATGTCCGGCTTCACCCCCAGGCGCACCATGGAATAGATCTTGAGCGGCAGGATCTCGTAGCTCGGGCCGGTGACGAAGAAGCTGATGAGCACGTCGTCCATGGACAGGGTGAAGCTCAGCAGCCAGCCCGCGCCCACGGCGGGCAGGATCAGCGGCAGGATCACATGGCGGAAGGCCCGCCACTCCGAGGCGCCCAGGTCGCGCGCGGCCTCCACGAGGTTCTCGTCGAAGGAGGCCAGGCGCGCCAGCACCGTGAGGGTCACGAAGGGCAGGCACAGGGTGATGTGCGACACCAGCAGCGTGCCGAACCCCAGGCTGGCCCCCAGGGTCACGAAGAATATCAGCAGCGAGATGCCCATGACGATGTCCGGCGAGACGGTGAGCACCAGGATGCTGCCCAGCAGCACCTTGCGCCCGGCGAAGCGGTAGCGGTTGAGGGCCAGGGCCGCCAGGGTGCCCAGGGCCGTGGCCGCCGTGGCCGAGACCACGGCCACGAACAGGGTGCGCAGGGCGGCGTCCATGAGCGGCCCGTTGGCCGCCAGGCGCTCGTACCACTTCCAGGTGAACCCGCGCCAGGCCGTGGAGTAGGTCGCGTCGTTGAAGGAATAGACGATGACCACCACGATGGGCAGGTACAGGAAGGCGAAGACCAGGACCATCCACAGGGCGCGCAGCTTGCGGGTCATGGCGCCCCCTCGGTCAGGATGTCGTCGTCCTCGTCCTGGCGGGCGCGCAGGGTGGCCAGCCGCCACAGCACGATCATCACCGCCAGGGCCACGGTGAGCACCGTGCTGGCCGCCGCGCCCAGCGGCCAGTCGCGCGCGAGCAGCATCTGGTTCTTGATGAAGTTGCCAAGGAGCATGGACTTGCCCCCGCCCAGGAGCTCGGGGATGTAGAACATGCCGAGGGCCGGCAGGAAGACCAGCATGCTTCCGGCCAGGATGCCGGGCATGGTCAGGGGCAGGGTCACGTTCCAGAAGGCGCGCAGGCTGCCCGCGCCCAGGTCGCGCGCGGCGTCGAGCAGGTTGCGGTCCAGCTTTTCGATGGCCGCGAACAGCGGCAGGACCATGAACGGCAGCAGGGTGTAGGTGAAGCCGATGAACATGGCCGTGTCGGTGTAGAGCAGGGACACGGGCCCGCTGGTGAGCCCCAGGGCCTCCAGCAGGTTGGAGAGCACCCCGCGCGACTTGAGGATGAGGATCACCGCGTAGGTGCGGATGAGCGAGTTGGTCCAGAAGGGCACCACGACCAGGAGCAGCAGCCAGGGCCGCCAGCGGCGGCTGGCGCGGGCGATGCCGTAGGCGAAGGGGTAGCCCGCCAGCAGGCAGACCAGGGTCGCCAGGGCCGCCAGGCGCACCGACTCCCAGAAGATGGCCGCGAAGGTCGGGTCCATGAGGCGGCCGTATGCCTCGAGGGTCAGCCCCGGGGCGACGAAGTCCTCGGGGTGGCGCGTGAGGAACGAGACCACCAGCAGCCCCGCGTTGGGCGCCAGGGCGAAGACCAGCAGCCACGCCGCCACGCCCAGGATGCAGATGCGCCGGAACAGCGCGCCGTCATGCATCGGGGAGCACCACTTCCCAGCCGTTGACCCAGGTCACGGCCACGGTCTCGCCCGTGGCGTAGCTGATTTCCTGGTCGTCCTCGTTGAAGTATTCCTGGGCCAGCAGGGTCTTGCCGCCGTCCTGGCCCTCCAGGCGCACGATGATGTCCACCGTGGCGCCCTTGTAGACGGTCTCCTCGATGCGCCCGGTGAGGAAGGGGCCCTCGGGGCGGTCGTCCACCGCGCGCCACACGCGCAGGTCCTCGGGGCGCAGCAGCACCTTGACCTCGTCGCCGGGGGCGAAGTCGCGGCGCGTTTCCACGGGCATGGACGAGCCCTCGACCACGGCGCGGTAGCGCACGCCGTTGACCTTCTCGGCGATGGTGGCGTCCAGGATGTTGATGTCGCCCACAAAGCGCGCCACGGTCAGGTTGGCGGGGTTCTCGTAGATTTCCTGGGGCGTGCCGACCTGTTCGATGCGTCCTTCGTTCATGACCACCACGCGGTCGGACATGGCGAAGGCTTCCTGCTGGTCGTGGGTCACGAAGACGAAGGTGATGCCCAGCTGGCGCTGGAGGTGCTTGATCTCCAGCTGCATGGCCTTGCGCAGCTTGGCGTCCAGGGCGCTGAAGGGCTCGTCGAGCAGGAGCACCAGGGGGTTGTTGACCACGGCGCGGGCGATGGCCACGCGCTGCTGCTGGCCGCCCGAAAGCCGCCCCGGGCGGCGCTTGGCGAAGCCGTCCATGTGCACCGTGCGCAGCACGTCGGCCACGCGGCGGGCGGCCTCGGCGCGCCCCGTGCCCTGCATGCGCAGCCCGAAGCCCACGTTGGCCTCCACGGTCATGTGCGGGAACAGGGCGTAGTTCTGGAACACGGTGTTGACCTGCCTGCGCTCGGGCGGCACGTCGTTGACCCGCCGCCCGGCTATGGCCACCTCGCCGGACGTCGGCGCCTCGAAGCCCGACAGGATGCGCAAGATGGTCGTCTTGCCGCAGCCCGAGGGCCCCAGCAGGGTCAGGAACTCGCCGTTCCGGATGCCCAGGTCGATGCCGTCCAGGGCAAGCATGTCGTCGAAGCGCTTGGAGACGCCCCGCAACTCGATGATGCAGTCTTGATCCGCCATGTCCGCCCTCGTGGGCCGCGTGGGCCGCTACTGGGAATGGAAAAGGCCGCAGCCGTGGGTCGCGGCCCGAGGGGGCCGCGTGGTCCGTCCGGCCACGCCCGGGGGCGGAAGAGCGTCTGTGGGGAAAAAGGAATGAAACGGACGCCAGCCGCCTACCCGAGGGCGTGGTCGGACCAGGGTCTACTTCCCGCCGGCCCGGCCCGCCTGGCGCCACGCGCGGCAAGGCCCCGGCGGGCCCGGCGCAGGTGGCGCAACAGGTAGCTGGTGTGTCGTTTCATGGTCGCTCCTGGGGTGGGAGGGGCGGGGCGCCTGGCGGCGTCCGTCCGTTGGGGGCCTTATGCCATGATCGCCCCGGGCTGACAAGGGGCGCGAAGCTTCCGGGGCGATTTCCCCGGCGCGCTGTGCCCGGGGGGCGCTGGCCGGGCCGGGCCCGGGGTCGCGGCCCGGCTCAGGGCGTCCAGCGGGCCCACAGCGAGCGCGGCAGCAGCCGGGGGCTCGCGCTGTGCGCAAGGGCCAGCTCGCCCACGTCCAGGGTGCCCCCGGCGCCGGGCATGGCCCCGAGCATCAGGTTGCGCAGCATGAGCGCCGAGGCGTCGGTGTTGTACATGGTCAGGATGACCAGCCGCGCGTCGTCGGAGAGCAGCTGCCCGCAGGTGGCCAGCAGGTCGGCCACCTGGGCCTCGACCTTCCACAGCTCCTTGGCCGGGCCGCGCCCGAAGGCCGGGGGGTCCAGGAGGATGGCCTCGTAGCGGTTGGCGCGGCGCAGCTCGCGGGTGGTGAACTTGGCCGCGTCGTCCAGCAGGAAGCGGATGTTCGTGTCGCCCAGGCCCGAGAGTTCCTGGTTGCGCCGGGCCCAGTTCAGGGCGGTGCGCGAGGCGTCGATGTGCGTGACCTCGAACCCGGCCCGGGCGGCGGCCAGGCTCGCCACGCCGGTGTAGCCGAAGAGGTTCAGCAGCCGGGGCCTGCGCCCGGCCAGGGGCGCGCCGTGGGCGGCCAGGGCCATCCAGTGCGGCCACTGCTCGGGGAACACGCCCAGGTGCTTGGAGGTCTCGGTGAAGCGCGCCAGCAGGCGCAGTTCGCCCAGGGGCAGGACCCACTCGCGCGGGGCCCCGGGGCGCATGGTCCAGGATTTCTCGTCGTGCACGGCCACGGCCTTGTCCCACCGGGCCTGGGGCAGGGCCGGAGCCCACCACGCGCGCGGCTCCCCGCGCACCACCACAACGTCGCCGAAGCGCTCCAGCTTGCGCCGGTCGCCCGAATCCAGCAGCTCGTACTGGTCCCATCCGCCAAGAAGAACTTCGATGTGCATGGCCGCTCCCGGGGCCGCGCCACGCGGCCCAGGGGGCCCTGGCACGGCGGCGTTCCGGGTTGGAGTGCAAGAAGACGGGGCTTGCGGGCAAACCCGCAAGCCCCTGAAATTTCTGGTGGAGATGATGAGACTTGAACTCACGACTTCTGCCTTGCGAAGGCAGCGCTCTCCCAACTGAGCTACATCCCCACATGTCGTGCGGGCCAACGGCGCCGACGATGGAGCAGGTTTCTTACACGCCGTGCCGGGAGGGCGCAAGCACTATTTCGCGGCTCCTGGCGGCGGGGCCCCGGCCCGCCCGGCTTCGCCTGTCTTCGCCCGGCATCGCCCGTCTTCGCCCGGCTTCGCCTACCACTCGCCCGTGAGCACCGCCTTGAACAGCGGGGCCACGGCCTTTTCGGAATACCTGGCCTTCTGGTCGTTCAGCTCGCCCACGGCCTCGCGGGGTTCCTTGGCCGGGGCGTAGGGCCGGGTGGTGGTCATGGCGCAGTAGGAGTCGACCACGGCGGTCATGGCGCCCAGGGGCGACATCTGCTTGGCCTTGGCCGGGTAGCCGCTGCCGTCCAGGCGCTCGTGGTGCTCCATGATGGCCTGCTGCATCTCGTCGAACTTCAGCCCCAGCTTGAGGGCCAGCTTGGAGCCCAGGAGCGGGTGCAGGTGGACCTTGGTCCGCTCGTCGGCCGTCAGGGGCTTGGTCTTGTCGCGGATGAAGGCCGGAATCTTGGACATGCCCATGTCGTGCAGGAACAGGGCCAGGGCCGTCTTGTCGTAGACGCGGCGGTTGAAGCCGCCGGGGAACATCTTGTTGAACAGCCACAGCCCGAGGACGCCGCAGTTGTAGGAATGCCGGGCCAGGGTGTGCTCCTTGTGCAGGCGGCGCACCAGGGCCTTGGCGCGGTTCTTGTCGTTCCACAGGTACTCGGTGAGCACCATCATGTCGTTGTAGAGCTTGGTGAACACCAGGGTCACGGGCTGCTCGAAGAACTCGTCGATACGGTCGGTGAGGGCGTAGGTGAATATCTCGGCGATCTCGGATTCCTTGAGATGCTCGTCCACCAGGACCAGATCGAGCTGCTTGGCGATGTGCTTGGAGTAGATGGGGTGGTCGGTGCGCGCCACGAAGAGGTTGCCCTCGGCGCACATCTGCGCCACCTGCTCCTGCGCCTCCTTGTCCATGCGCTCGTCCTGCTTCTTGTAGAGCAGGATCTGCGCCGTGTCCTCCTTGAGGCGGTACAGGTTCAGCGGCGGGCGGAACTTGGGGAAGCTGTCCAGGATCTCGGGGCTGATCTGGTAGTATTCCTCGTCCAGATTGTCCACGATGCCGCTTTTGAGCTTGGCTTTGGTCGCACACATGGTGGTCTTCCTCGGTGGGTGGCGTCTCTTGTCCGTTCGGGCGCCGCCGTGTTCTTGCCCGGCGCCGCCGGGGCATGTTGCGGCCCGGCCGGAGCCATGCACCGCCCGGCCACGGTGCGGCGGGACGGACGCAACAGGCCCGGGGGGCGTGCCCGGCCCAAGGGAAAATCGCCCGCTCCAAGGGAAAATCGTCCGCCCTGCGGGGCTTGCCGGATATCTGTTCCGACCCTTGGCTTTTTTTCCCCAGCCCAGTCAAGCCTTTCGTCGTGAATTGTGGGGTATTTTCTAGAAAATCTCTAGAAGAAACTTGGCAGCCGTGGTATTTTCCCCTTGACACCTCTGGGAGCCCTGGTGGTAATTTGTGGTAAATTGTGGGACGAAGTGTGAGAACGATGTCCAAATTCAGAGGCCACTCCTACCGCAGCCTGGACCCGAAAGGGCGGCTGATGATCCCCCCGGAATACAGGGAGGCCGCGGCTTCCATGGGTTCCGAGGGGCTCCTCGTGCTGACCAATTTCGACGGCTGCGTCGTGGCCTACCCGCTGCCCGAGTGGGAGCGCATCGAGGAGAGCTTCAACCGCGTGAACGTCCTGGACAAGCGGTTGCGCAACTTCCAGCGCTTTTTCATCTCCGGGGCGGTGGAGGCGTCGCTGGACAAGCAGGGCCGGGTGCTCATCGCCCCCCACCTGCGCAGCTACGCCGGGCTGGACAAGGACGTGGTGGTGGCCGGGGTCGGGCGCAAGTTCGAGATATGGAACCAGGCCGTCTTCGAGGCCCGTCGCCGTGAGATGGAGGAATCCTTCGACGGTGACATGGCCGAGCTGGCGGAAAAGGGCTTTGAGCTGAGGCTCTAAGCGGAGGCGGGGATGATGGAATCAGGCAAGAACCCCGCCGAGCTGCACGTCCCGGTCCTGTTGAAAGAGGTGCTCCTGCACCTGCGCCCCGGGCCGGGCGGGCGGTATCTCGACGGAACCCTGGGCCTGGGCGGGCACACCCGGGCCATCCTGGAGGCCGCGGGCCCCGGGGCCCAGGTCCTTGGGCTGGACCGCGACGCCCAGGCCCTGGAGCTGGCCCGGGAGCGCCTGGCCGCCCACGGCGACGCGGTGCAGTTCGCCCTGTGCCGGTTCAGCAGGCTCGAAGAGCCGCTGGCCGAGCTGGGCTGGGACGCCCTGGACGGCGCCCTGATCGATATCGGCGTGTCCTCCATGCAGCTCGACGACCCGGCGAGGGGTTTCAGCTTCATGGAGGACGGGCCGCTGGACATGCGCATGGGCCTGGCCGACGGGCTGGCCCCGGCGTCGGCCATCGTCAACGGGGCCTCGCTGGAGCGCTTGAAGATGATCATCGGACGGTTCGGCGAGGAGCCCCAGGGCGGGCGCATCGCCCGGGCCATCGTCGACGCCCGCCAGCGTACGCCCATACGGACCACGCGCGAGCTGGCGACCATCGTCGAGAACGCCTACCCGGCCAAGCTCCGGGCCACGGCGAGAAACCACCCCGCGACCCGGACCTTCCAGGCCCTGCGCATGGAGGTCAACCGGGAGCTGGACGAGCTTCAGGAGTTCCTGGACCGGATACTGCCCTTCCTGAAGCCCGGCGCACGGGTGGCGGTCATCAGCTTCCACTCGCTGGAAGACAGGATCGTCAAGCGCGCGTTCAAGCGGGAGGCCTCGGGGTGCCTGTGCCCCCCGGAGCAGATGGTGTGCATCTGCGGGCATGTCCCGCAATTGAGGATCGTGACGCCCAAGCCCCTTGTGGCCACGGACGACGAGATCGCGGCCAACCCCAGGGCGCGCAGCGCCAAGCTGCGGGTGGCCGAGAAGCTCGCCCCGGGCGGCGGGGCGCGGCCGTGAGCGCCCCCGGCGGCGCGCGCTGGGCTGCGGCCCTGGCGGCGCTGCTGCTCCTGGCCCTGGGCCTGGGGCTTGGCGTGGTCTGGTGCGGCATCGAGCGCTACGACCTGGCCTACAAGCTCACGGCCCTGCGGGCCGGGCTGGACGAGCGCGAGGAGCTGGTGGCCAAGCTCGAAGTGGAACGCGACAATCTTCTTTCGCCCTACCGGCTGCGCGAGAAGGCCCGGGAATTCGGCCTGGGCCCCGCCGGCCAGGGGCGGATCCGCAGGATGGACGCGCCCCCGGCCGGGGCGCCCGGAGGCTCGGAGCAGCAATGACCGCCCGGTACACGCCGCGACACACCAGGGTCCACGACTGGGCCGCCATCAGGCTGGTGGTCGTGGCCGTGTTGTTCGCCCTGGCCGGGCTGGTGCTCTGGGCGCGGGCCTTCCAGGTCCAGGTGCTCATGGGCGCGGAGCTGGCCGCCCGGGCCGAGCGGCAGCACCTGGCCGCCGAGTCCGTCAGCGGCCCCCGGGGCCGGATTTTCGACCGCCAGGGCCGCGTGCTGGCCAAGAGCGTGCGCTGCGCCTCGGTCTACGCCCGGCCGCTGGAGGTGCGCGACCCCGCGCACACGGCCCGCGAGCTGGGCCGGGCGCTGGGCCTCGGCGCCCGGGAGCTCCAGGCCCGCCTGGGCGCGCGGCGGCCCTTCGTCTGGATCGCCCGCCAGGTTTCCGACCGCGAGGCCGCGGCCGTGGCCGCCCTGGCCCTGCCGGGGGTGGGCACGGTGGAGGAGTTCAAGCGCCTGTACCCCAGCGGGCATCTGGCCGGGCAGCTCCTGGGCTTCGCGGGGCTGGACGGCGCGGGCCTGGAGGGGCTGGAAAAATCCCTGGAAGACACCCTGGCCGGGCGCAGCGACAGGACGGTGGTCCAGCGCGACGCCAGCGGCCGCAGGCTGCTGGATGGCGACGAGCCCAGCCGGGCCTCGGTGCGCGGCGGCGACGTGCGCCTGACCATCGACGCCGACATCCAGGCCATGGCCGAGCAGGCCGTGGCCGGCGCCGTGACCACCTACCACGCCAAGAGCGGCATGGGCCTCGTGGTCCACGTCCCCACCGGGGATATCCTGGCCTGGGCCGTCTTCCCGTTCTTCAACCCGAACATCTATTCCAGCTACGGGCCCGAAACCTGGCGCAACCGCATCGCCCTGGACGCCCTGGAGCCGGGCTCGACCTTCAAGCCCTTCGTGGTGGCCGCCGCCCTGCAGGAGGGCGTGGTGCGGCCCGACAGCGTGTATTTCTGCGAGAACGGGCGTTTCGAGATGCCCGGGGCGGTCATCCGCGACACCCACGACTACGCCGACCTGCCCGTGACGCATATCCTGCGCTATTCGAGCAACATCGGCATGGCCAAGATCGGCCTGGAGATGGGCGCGCGGACCATGCACGGCTACCTCGACCGCCTGGGCTTCGGCCGGCGCACGGGCCTGCCCCTGGCGGGCGAGGCCCGGGGCATCCTGCGCGACCCCGGGGCCTGGCAGCGGGTGGACCTGGCCAACGTGGCCTTCGGCCAGGGCGTGGCCGTGACGGCCCTGCAAATGGCCCGGGCCTACCTGTGCCTGGCCCGGGGCGGGGTGGCGGGGGCGCTGCGCCTCGTGGTCGCCGATCCCCCGGCCCCCCGCGAGGAGCGGCGCGTCTTTTCCGCCGAGGTGGCCGGGCAGGTGCTGGCCATGATGCGCGATGTGGTCCAGGCCGACGGCACGGGCACCCGCGCGCGCATCGAGGGCCTGACCGTGGCGGGCAAGACCGGCACGGCCCAGAAGGCCTCGGCCAGCGGCGGCTACGGCAACGACCATGTGGGGTCCTTCGTGGCCCTGCTGCCCGGCGAGAGCCCCGAATTCCTGGTCATGGTCATCGTGGACGAACCCGCGCCGCAGCACTACGGCGGTGTGGTCGCGGCCCCGGCGGTGCGCGAGATCGCGTTGCAATCCCTGGCCTACATGGGCAGGCTCCCCGAACCCTCGGCCCAGGCCGGGGCCGGGACGGCCGACGGAGGGTTGACCGATGAGGACGTTCGCAGACTGGTTGATGCGATTGGCGCGGGAATCGAGAATCCCGCTGTGGCCCTTCAGGGCTCCGAAGCCGTTCCCGACGTGGTCGGCATGTCCCTGCGCCGGGCCGTCGAGCTGCTCGCCGGAGGCGGCGCCGTCCCCGAGGTCCGGGGCAGCGGGCTCGTGGTCCGCAGGCAGAGTCCCGCCCCCGGCAAACCCTGGCCCGGAACGGGCGACCGCTGCGTGCTGTGGCTCGACGGCGCGCCGGACAGGAGTTGAGGTGATGAACCAAAGCGCGTGGGCCGAACTCAGGGCCCTGGTGGCCGACGGGCTGATGGTGCGTACCGACTCGCGCCAGGTGTTGCCCGGCGAGGCGTTTGTGGCCATGCCCGGGGCGGGGGTGGACGGCGCCCGCTTCATCCCCGACGCCCTGGAGCGCGGCGCGGCCTGGGTGGTCACCCGCGAGGCCGGGGCCGTGCCTCCCGGCTGCCGGGCGCGCGTGGTGGAGCACCCGCTGCCCCGGCGCGCCCTGGGCGAGCTGGCCGCCGCGCGCTTCCGCACGGCCCGCCACGGGCTGACGATGGTCGGCATCACCGGCACCAACGGCAAGACCACCCTGACCTACATGCTCGAACATCTGCTCACCGCCGCCGGGCGCAAGGTGGGCGTCATCGGCACGGTGAACTACCGTTGGCCGGGCTTTTGCCTCGCCGCGCCCATGACCACCCCCGACTGCTGGCAGCTGCACGAGCTGCTGGCCAACATGGCCGCCGCCGGGGTGGACACCGTGGTCATGGAGGTCTCCTCCCACGCCCTGGACCAGGACCGCGTCTGGGGCCTGGACTTCGACGTGGCCGCGCTGCTCAACGTGACCCAGGACCACCTGGACTACCACAAGACCATGGACGACTACTACCGGGCCAAGGCCAAGCTTTTCCACGAGATGAGCCGCCCGGGCAAGACCGCGGTGGTCAACGCCGACGACGCCTATGGGCGGATGCTGCTTGGCGGCTATGCCCCGGCCATCGGTTTCGGGCTCTATTATCCCAACGTGGGCAGCGGCCCCGGGCTGGCGGGCAGCGTCAGGGCCTGCTCCGCCCGCGGGCTGGAGCTGCTGATGAAGTACGGCGACCAGAGCTGGACCCTGAGCTCGCCGCTCATCGGCAAGCACAACGCCTCCAACCTGCTGGCGGCGCAGTCCGTGGGGCTGGCCCTGGGCCTGCGGCCCAAGGCGCTCAAGGCCCTGGAGGGCTTCGCCGGGGTGCCCGGGCGCCTGGAGCGCGTGCCCAACGCCCGGGGGCTGGACGTGTTCGTGGACTACGCCCACACCCCCGACGCCCTGGAGAACGTGCTCTCCAACGTGCGCGAGCTGGGCTTCCGCAGGGTGTATTGCGTGTTCGGCTGCGGCGGCAACCGCGACCGGGCCAAGCGGCCGCTCATGGGCCAGGCCGTGTGCCGCTACGCCGACGTGGCCGTGCTGACCTCGGACAACCCGCGCGGCGAGGAGCCGCTGGCCATCATGGCCGACGTGCGCCCCGGGATGACCGGCTGCGCCCGGGTGGTGGAGGAGCCCGACCGGGCCCGGGCCATCGGCCTGGCGCTGGACGCCATGCAGCCCGGCGACGTGCTGGTCGTCGCGGGCAAGGGTCATGAATCCTATCAGGAAATCCAGGGCGTGCGTCACCCCTTCAACGACGCCGCCGTGGTCAGGGAGCTTGCCGGGTGAATCTGACGCTGGCCGAAGCCGCCGCCGCCATGCGCGCCGTGGGCGATGTGGATCCCGGGCGCGAGGTGCGCCTGACGGGCATCTGCACCGACAGCCGCCTGCTCAGGCCGGGGCAGCTTTTCTTCTGCCTGGCGGGCGAGAACTACGACGCCCACGCCTTCGCCCCCGAGGCGGCCCGTTCCGGGGCCGCCGCCGTGGTGGTTTCGCGCCCGGTGCCCGAGGTCCGGGACGCGCCGGTGCTCATGGTCCGCGACGTGCTCGCGGCCCTGGGCGACCTGGGCGCCCTGTGGCGCGGCCGGGCCCGGGCCACCGTGGTGGCCGTCACCGGCTCGGCGGGCAAGACCACGGTCAAGGAGCTGCTGGCCGCCATCCTTTCCGAGCTGGGCGAAACCGCGCGCAACTACGGCAATTTCAACAACCTGCTGGGCGTGCCCCTGACCATGCTCGGCTGCACGGGGCAGGAGCGCTTCTGGGTCCTGGAGCTGGGCATCAACGTGCCCGGCGAGATGGAGGCCCTGGGCGCCATGGTCCGGCCCGACGCGGCGGTCATCGCCAACATCGGCCCGGCGCACCTGGAGGGCCTGGGCAGCCTGGAGGGCGTGGCCGCCGCCAAGACCGAGCTCCTGCGCCACCTGGCCCCGGGGGGCAGGGCGTTTGTCAGCGCCGACCATCCGCCGCTGCTGGACTACGCCCGGGCCATCGTGCCCGACGTGCGCCGGTTCACCGCCGCCGACCCGGCCGGGCTGGTGTGCGGGCGGTACCTGGGGCGCACCGCCGAGGGCCTGGGCCGGTATTTCCTGCGCCTGAACGGGCTGGAGATGGAGCTGACCTCGCCCCTGGCCGGGGCGGTCTTCGCCGAGAACATCGTCGCCGCCGCCAGCGTGGCCTTCGCCCTGGGCGCCGGGGAGCGCGAGATCGCCCGGGGCGTGGCCGGGGTGTCCGTGCCCGGCGGGCGGTTCGATGTGAAGCGGGCGGGCGGCTGGACGCTTGTGGACGACAGCTACAACGCCAACCCCCTGTCCATGCGCCAGGCCGTGGACAACGCCCGCGAGCTGGCCGGGGAGGGCGTCCTGGCCCTGGTGCTGGGCGAGATGCGCGAGCTGGGCGCCCAGGCGGGCGCGCTGCACCGCGAAATGGCCCGCGCCGCCGCCGCCGCCCGGCCCGCCGCCGTGTTCTTCCACGGCGCCCACGAGCACGAGGTTGCCCGGGGCCTGGAAGAGGGCGGCTTCGACGGGCGGCTTGTGCGCATCGGCGACCCGGCGCTGTTCGCCGGGCAGTTCCTGGAGCTGGGCTTTGCGCCCGGCGTGGCGTTGTTCAAGGGTTCGCGCGGGTGCAGGATGGAGCGCTTCCTGTTCGCGCTGGCCGAAGTCATGGAGGGCCGCGGCTAGATGCTCTACAACCTTCTCTACCCGCTCTCCAGCGAAGTCGGCATCTTCAACGTCTTTCGCTACATCACCTTCCGTTCGGTGTGGGCGCTGGTCACGGCGCTGCTCATCACCATCCTGGTGGGCCCCGCGTTCATCCGCTTCCTCAAGCGGCTGAAGTTCGGGCAGGTCATCCACGAGGACGTGGAAGCGCACATGCAAAAGGCCGGAACCCCGACCATGGGCGGCCTGCTCATGGGCTTCGGGGTGCTGGTGGCCGTCCTGCTGTGGGC
The DNA here is from genome assembly GCF_023230885.1 of Desulfocurvus sp. Classification (GTDB taxonomy): domain Bacteria; phylum Desulfobacterota; class Desulfovibrionia; order Desulfovibrionales; family Desulfovibrionaceae; genus Desulfocurvus. The sequence continues at coordinate 20,527 of NZ_JALNWM010000003.1, forward strand.
CGACCTGACCAACGTCTACATCTGGCTGGCGCTGCTGGTCTTCGTGGGCTTTGGCGCCGTCGGGCTGCTGGACGACTGGCTCAAGGTGGTCAAGAAGCACAACAAGGGCCTGTCGGCCCGGGCCAAGTTCCTGGGGCAGGTGCTGGTGGCGGGCACGGCCATGTTCCTGCTCATCGAGCAGCCGGCCTACAACACCCACCTGGCCTTCCCCTTCTTCAAGGAGCTGTACCCCGACCTGGGCTGGTTCTACCTGCCCTTCGCCGTGCTGGTCATGGTCGGCGCATCCAACGGCGTGAACCTCACCGACGGCCTGGACGGGCTGGCCATCGGCCCGAGCATCGTCGCCGGGGCCTGCTTCGCGGTGTTCGTCTACGTTTCGGGCCATGTGGCCATAGCCAAGTATCTGCGCATCGCCTATGTGCCGGGCATGGGCGAGGTGGCCGTGTTCTGCGGGGCGCTGGTGGGCGCGGGGCTCGGGTTCCTGTGGTACAACGCCTACCCCGCCCAGGTCTTCATGGGCGACGTGGGCTCCCTGTCCATCGGCGGCAGCCTGGGGTTCGTGGCCGTGATGAGCAAGAACGAGCTGATCCTGGTCATCGTCGGCGGGCTGTTCGTGGTCGAAACCCTCTCGGTGATCCTCCAGGTGGGCTACTTCAAGTTCACCGGCGGCAAGCGCATCTTCCGCATGGCGCCGCTGCACCACCATTTCGAGCTCAAGGGCATCCCGGAGTCCAAGATCATCACCCGGTTCTGGATCCTGTCCATCCTGTTGGCGCTCATGGCGCTGTCAACCCTGAAGCTGAGGTAGAGGCATGTTCGGGCACGAAGGCGAACTGGCGGGAACGCGCGCGGCGGTGGTTGGGGCTGCGGCCTCGGGCAAGGCGGCGGCGCTGCTGCTGGCGCGCCTGGGCGCCGCCGTGCGCCTGCTGGACCGCAAGCCCGACGCCCTGGCGGCCGACGAGGCATCGGCTCTGCGCCAGGCGGGCGTGGAGCTGGACCTGGGCCCGCACCATGCCGGGCAGTTCGCCGGGGTCTCGCTGGTCGTGCTCTCGCCGGGGGTGATGCTGCCGCCGCTGCTGCCGCTGCTGCCCGCCGGGGACGCCGCCCCCGAGGTCGTCTCCGAGCTGGAGCTGGCCGGGCGCTACAGCCCGGGGCGCGTGCTGGCCGTCACGGGCACCAACGGCAAGACCACCACCTCCGGGCTGGCCGCCCATGTGCTGCAAAGCGTGGGCCTGAAGGTCTTTCTGGGCGGCAACTACGGCACGCCCCTGTCGCAGTACGTCCTGGACGGCCGCGAGGCCGATGTGCTGGTCATCGAGGTCTCCAGCTACCAGGCCCAGTACTGCGCGTCGTTCCGCCCCGACGTGGCCGTGCTGCTCAACTTCAGCCCCAACCATCTGGACCACCACGCGGACATGGCCGAGTACCTGGACGCCAAGCTGAACCTCTTCGCGCACATGCGCCCCGAGGACCTGGCCGTGCTGCCCGCGGCCATGCGCGCGGATCTGGGCGAGCGCCACTTCACCCGCGCGCGGATCAAATGGTTCGAGTCCACCGACCGCTTCGAGAGCGAGCGCCTGCCCGGGGCGCACAACCAGGCCAACATGGAGGCCGTGTTCCAGGCCACCCAGCGCTTCGGCGTGGACGAGCGCTGCATGCGCGACGCCCTGGACACTTTCGAGCCTCTCCCCCACCGCCTCCAGCGGCTGGGCGCGGCCCGGGGCGTGACCTTTGTGGACGACTCCAAGGCCACCACGGTGGACGCCCTGCGCGCGGCCCTGGAGAGCTTCGACGGCGGGGTGCTGCTTCTGGCGGGCGGCGTGTACAAGGGCGGCGACCTGGCCAGCCTGGGGCCGCTTCTGCGCCGCAAGGTGCGCGCGGTGTGCCTGTTCGGCGCGGGGCGCGAGATTTTCGAGGCCGCCTGGGCCGGGCATGTGCCCCTGGCCTGGGAGCCGGTCATGGACAAGGCCGTGCACCGGCTCATGACCTGGGCCGAGCCCGGGGACACCATGCTGCTGTCCCCGGCCACGGCCAGCTTCGACCTGTACGAGAACTACAAGGAGCGCGGGAAGCACTTCCGGCGCCTGTTCGAGGCCCTGCGATGAGCACCGCCGCCGCCCCGGCCGCCGCCGCCCCGCGCCACGCCCAGCGCACGCGCATGGACATGCCGCTTCTGGCCTGCACCCTGGCCATGATCGGCTTCGGGCTGGTCATGGTCATGAGCGCCAGCGGCGTCATGGCCGAGCTGGCCTACGGCGACAAGTACCTGTTCATCAGAAAGCAGGCCCTGTACGCCGTGGCCGGGCTGGTGGTCATGTTCGGCGCCGTCTTTGTCGACCGCCGCCTGCTCTACCGCCTGACCTATCCCATCCTGGGGCTGGCGGCGCTGCTCCTGGTCGCCACCCTGGCCTTCGGCTACGAGGCGGGCGGCGCGCGGCGCTGGCTGCACCTGGGGCCGGTGTCCATGCAGCCCCTGGAGGCGGCCAAGCTGGCCCTGGTGTTCTACCTGGCCTACTTCTTCAGCCACAAGCAGGAGCAGGTGAAGACCTTCAGCGTGGGCTTCGTGCCCCCCGTGGCCGTGACGGGGCTTCTGGGCGGGCTGCTGCTCCTGCAGCCCGACTTCGGCGGGGCGGCGTTCCTGTGCATCCTGCTTTTCCTCATGAGCCTTGTGGGCGGCACGAGCATCGTCTACCTGGGCTCGTCCCTGGTGCTGGCCCTGGCCTGCGGCGGCCTGCTCATCGCCCAGTCGGAGTACCGCATCAAGCGCTGGACGGCCTTCCTGGATCCCTTCGGCAACGCCCGCGACACGGGCTACCAGCTGGTGCAGTCCCTCTACGCCTTCGGCTCCGGCGGCTGGACCGGCCAGGGCCTGGGCGCGGGCAAGCAGAAGCTGCTCTTCCTGCCCGAGGCGCACAACGACTTCATCCTGGCCGTCATCGGCGAGGAGCTGGGCTTCGTGGGCGTGTCCCTGGTCTTCGTGGGCCTGGGGGTCATCCTGTGGCGCGCCTTCGCCATCTCCCTGGCCCAGAAGGAACCCCAGGACCGCTTCCTGGGCTACGGGCTGGCCCTGGTGCTGGCCGTGGGCGCGGTGCTGAACATGTCGGTCGTTCTCGGCATGGCGCCGCCCAAGGGCGTGCCCATGCCGTTCCTCAGCTACGGCGGGTCGAGCCTGGTGGTCTCGTGCTTCTGCGCGGGGATGCTGCTCAACCTGTCGCGTGGGAGGGCCTGATGCGGCTGGTGATCCTGACCACGGGCGGCACGGGGGGCCATGTGTTCCCGGCCCTGGCCGTCGCCGAGGAGCTGCGCCGCCGCCACCCGGGCCTGGAGCTGCTCTTCGTGGGCGGGCGCCACGGGCGCGAGGCCGAGTTCGCCGCCCGCGCGGGCATCCCCTTCGTGGGGCTGCCGGTGCGCGGGTTCCTGGGGCGCGGGCCCCGGGCCGTTGGCGCGGCCTTCGGGCTGGCCCGGGCCCTGGTCCGCTCCTGGTGGATGCTGTCGCGCCGCCGGCCCGACGTGGTGGTGGGCTTCGGCGGCTACGCGGGGTTCGCTCCGGTGGCTGCGGCGGCCCTGCGCGGCGTGCCCTGCGCCCTGCACGAGCAGAACAGCCTGCCGGGCTCGGCCAACCGGCTCCTGGGCCGCTGGGTGGACCGGGTGTTCCTGTCCTTCCCCGACGAGGCCGGGGTCTTCGACCCGGGGCGCTCGCGGGTCACGGGCAACCCGGTGCGCGCGGCCATCCGCGAGGCCGGTGCGGCCGGTGCGGCGCGCCCCGCCGGGCGGCGGGTGCTGGTCGCGGGGGGCAGCCTGGGCGCGCGGGCCATCAACGAGGCCGTGGCCGCCAGCCTGGAGGGCCTGCGTGCGCGGGGGTTCTCCCTGTGGCACCAGACCGGGACCGACGACCTGGGCGCCATGCGCGCGGCCTACGCCCGTGCGGGCTGGAGCGCCGAGCAGGCCCGGGTGGAGCCCTTTATCGACGACATGGCCGCGGCCTATGCCTGGGCGGACCTGGTGCTGTGCCGCGCCGGGGCGACCACGGTGGCGGAGCTGGCGGTGATGGGCAAGCCCTCGGTGCTGGTGCCCTTCCCCCACGCCACCCACGACCACCAGACCGCCAACGCCCGGCGCCTGGAGCGGGCCGGGGCTGCGTTGCTCCTGGCCCAGGACATTTTGGCCGCAACGGACCTGCCAGGGGCCCTGGACGCCCTGTTTGCCGAGCCGGGGCGGCTGGAGCGCATGGGCGCCGCAGCCCGGACCCTGGGCGCCCCGGACGCCGCGAAAACCCTGGCCGACGCCATAGAGGCCCTGGCCGCGCGCGCGGCCTGAACCACAAGGATAACGGACCATGAAGAACAAGGTCAGGAAGATACACATGGTGGGCATCGGCGGCTCGGGCATGAACGGCATCGCCGAGGTGCTGCTCAACCTGGGCTACGAGGTCAGCGGCTCGGACCTGGCGGATTCGCCGGTGACCAGCCGCCTGCGCACCCTGGGCGCCACGGTGTACAAGGGCCACGCCGCGGGCAACGTGGGCGACGCCGACGTGCTGGTCAAGTCCACCGCCGTGGGGCGGGACAACCCCGAGGTGGCCGAGGCCCGGCGCCGGGGCGTGGCCGTCATCCCCCGCGCCGAGATGCTGGCCGAGCTGATGCGCCTGCGCACGGGCATCGCCGTGGCCGGAACCCACGGCAAGACCACCACCACCTCGCTGCTGGCGACCATCTTCACCGAGGCCGGGCTCGACCCCACGGTGATCATCGGCGGGCGGCTGAACACGTTCGGCTCCAACGCCCTGCTGGGCGAGGGCGAATATCTCATCGCCGAGGCCGACGAGTCCGACGGCTCGTTCCTGTGCCTGTTCCCCATCGTCACCGTGGTCACCAACATCGACAGCGACCACATGGACCACTACCGCGACCTGGAGGCCATCAAGGACGCCTTCGTGGACTTCATGAACAACGTGCCCTTCTACGGCATGAACGTGGTCTGCCTGGACGATGCGGTGGTGCGCGAGGTTCTGCCCCGGGTGAACCGCCCGGTCCTGACCTACGGCATCGACGAGCAGGGCGCGACGCTGCGCGCCGTGGTCCGCGAGTGCGAGGCCAAAAGCTGCTTCGACGTGCTGCGCGACGGCGAGTTCCTGTGTTCGGTGGAGCTGTCCCAGCCCGGGCGCCACAACGTGCTGAACGCCCTGGGCGCCATCGGCGTGGCCCTGGAGGCCGGGCTGCCCGTGGACGTGGTGGCCAAGGCTCTGGGGCGTTTCGGCGGGGTGGGGCGGCGCTTCGAGGTCAAGGGCGAGCGGGACGGCGTGCTGGTGGTGGACGACTACGGCCACCACCCCACGGAAATCGCCGCCACCCTGCGCACGGCGCGCCAGTATGCGCCGGGGCGGCGGCTGGTGGTGGCCTTCCAGCCCCACCGCTTCACGCGGACCCAGGCCCTGTTCGGCGAGTTCTGCAAGGCATTCGACGACGCCGACATCCTGCTGCTCACGGAGATTTACCCGGCCAGCGAGGCGCCCATCCCCGGCGTCAGCGGCCAGAGCCTGGCCCAGGGCATCCGCCAGGTGTCGTCCACCGAGGTGCGCTTTTGCGCCGATTTCGACGCCGTGCGCGCGGCGCTGCCCGATGTGCTGCGCCCCGGCGACCTGCTGCTGACCATGGGCGCCGGAAATATCTGGCAGGTCGGCATGGACTGGCTGCACCGCCGCGAGGCGGGGGCCTGAACCCCAAGGAAACGGAAGACGCCATGCATCTGAAGGTTCTGCCCGGTCCCGTCCTGGCCCAGCGCACCACCCTGCGCCTGGGCGGCCCCGCCCTGGCCGAGATTCATCTCGGCTCCGAGCGCGCCCTGGACGAGCTGCCGGGTCGGCTGGAGGAGCTGGGCGGGCGGCCTCTGGCCCTTGGGCACGGCAGCAATGTGCTGGCGGCCGACGGGCCCCTGCCGGTGGTTCTTTTGCGCGTGCCGGAGGGCGACAGGCCCGAGGCGGTCTTCTCCAGCGGCGAGGAGACGGTGGTGCGCGCCGGGGCGGGCATGGGCCTGCCCGTGCTGCTGTCGTGGTGCGCGCGCCACGGCCTCTCGGGCCTGGAGGGGCTCGCGGGCATCCCGGGCGGGGTGGGCGGCGCGGTGGCCATGAACGCGGGCTCCTTCGGCACCGACATGAGCCGGGTGCTGGAGCGCGTGCTGCTGTACAGCCCGTGCTGCGGGCTGCGCTGGGCCGGGCGCGACGACGTGCGCATGGGCTACCGCTTCTTCGCCCCGCGCACGGCGGACAGGTTTTTCCTCGTGCTTGGGGTGGAGCTGCGCCTGACCCGGGCCGAGCCCGAGGCCGTGCGCGCGGCCCTGGACGTTACCTGGGCCCGCAAGCGCGCCTCCCAGCCCCTGGCGGCGGCCAGCGCGGGCTGCGTGTTCAAGAACCCCGAGGGTGCGGCCCCGGCGGGCAGGCTCCTGGACGAGGCGGGCTTCAAGGGGCGGCGCCTGGGCGGCATGGCCTTCTCGGAGCTGCACGCCAATTTCCTGGTCAACCTGGGCGGGGGCACCGCCGCCCAGGCCTTCGAGCTGATCCAGGCCGCGCGCGAGGCGGTGGCCGCGCGCAGCGGCGTGGCGCTGGAACTGGAAGTGAAGGTGGTGGAATGAGCATGGCGCTGGCGGCAAAACGCGCGACTGCGGCGCGCCCAGGCCGGGGGGGCAACGCCTACGCCCCGGGCCGGGGGCGCTCCGGCGGCGGCGGCGGACGGCGGCTCGCGGGGCTGCTGGGCTGGCTGCTGGGGCTTGCGCTGTGCGCGGCCTTCGTCGTGGCCGTGAGCGTGGCCCTGCTTGTGGGCTTCCGCTGGCTGACCACCGCGCCGTACTTCGCCCTGCGCGAGATCGGCGTCACGGGCAACCAGCGCCTGGGCGCCGAGGAGATCGTGGCCCTGGCCGGCGTGCCCCTGGGCGCCAACACGCTGGACATCGACATCGCCGAGGTGGAGGCGCGGGTCGCCGCGTCGCCCTGGGCGGAGTCGGTGGCCGTGCGCCGGGTGCTGCCCGCCGGGCTGTCCATCGCCCTCACCGAGCGCGAGCCGCGCTGGTGGGTCGGCACGGCGCGCGGGCTGTTCTACGCCGAGGCCGACGGCGCGGTCATCGCGCCGGTGCTGGGCCGCCGGTTCACGCCCCTGCCCGTGCTGGAGGTCGCCCCCGACGCGGGCGGGCTGCCCGCCGGGCTGGCGGGAATGATGGAGGCCCTGGCCGCCTTGGAGCTGCCCATCCGGCCTGCCGACGCGGCCTGGGTGCGCGTCCTGGCCGGGAGGCTGGAACTGTTTTTCGAGGATCGCGGCCTGACAGTGGCCGCCAGCACCGCCGACTGGGGGCGGAGCATGGAGCGGCTGGCCCTGGTCTGGGCCGACCTGGTGCGGCGCGGCGAAGACCGCGCGGCCAAGGAGATACGCATTTTCGGCGGCAAGGTCTGGGTGCGCACCTGAACCTGCCGCGCAACAGCCAAGGGAGACCGTGACATGGCCAAATCGGAACTCATCGTCGGCCTGGATGTGGGCACCACGAAGATCTGCGCGGTGGTCGGCGAGCTGACCCCCGGCGGGGTGGACGTGGTCGGCATCGGCACCAGCCCGTCCACCGGCCTGCGCAAGGGCGTGGTGGTCAACATCGAGCAGACCGTGCAGTCCATCAAGAAGGCCCTGGAAGAGGCCGAGCTGATGGCCGGGTGCGACATCCGCTCCGTGTACGCGGGCATCGCCGGCAGCCACATCAAGGGCTTCAACAGCCACGGGGTCATCGCCGTCAAGGGCGGCGAGGTGGCCCCGCGCGACGTGGAGCGCGTCATCGACGCGGCCAAGGCCGTGGCCATTCCCCTGGACCGCGAGGTCATCCACATCCTGCCCCAGGAGTATATCGTGGACGACCAGCGCGGCATCCACGACCCCCTGGGCATGGCCGGGGTGCGCCTGGAGGTCAAGGTCCACATCGTCACCGGCGCGGTGACCTCGGCCCAGAATATCATCCGCTCCTGCCACCGCTCGGGCCTGGACGTGTCGGACATCGTGCTGGAGGCCCTGGCCTCGTCCAAGGCCGTGCTGACCCCCGAGGAGCGCGAGATCGGCGTGGCCCTGGTGGACCTGGGCGGCGGCACGTCGGACATGGCCATCTTCAGCGACGACTCCATCAAACACACCTCGGTGCTGGCCCTGGGCGGCACCAACCTGACCAACGACATCGCCTACGGCCTGCGCACGCCCATGGCCGCGGCGGAAAAGATCAAGGAGCGCTACGGCTGCGCCATGGCCGAGCTGGTGCCGCCCGACGAGGTCATCGAGGTGCCCAGCGTGGGCGACCGCGAGCCGCGCAGGCTGTCGCGCCAGGTGCTGGCCGAGATCTGCGAGCCGCGCGTGGAGGAGATCCTGGTGCTCATCGACCAGGAGCTGTCGCGCTGCGGCTTCAAGGGCAAGATCCCGGCGGGCGTGGTGCTCACCGGCGGCACCTCGCTCATCGAGGGGCTCCAGGAGCTTGGCGAACAGATATTCAACCTGCCCTGCCGCATCGGCTACCCCCGCGAGATCCGCGGGTTGCACGACGTGGTCAACAGTCCCGTCTACGCAACGGCTGTGGGCCTTCTGCTCTACGGGGCCGAGAAGGAGGGCGGGGACATGAGTTTCCGCATCCGCGACGAGAAGCCGGTGTTCAACCGCATTCTCGGCCGGATGCGCAAGTGGTTCGTGGACATCAAGTAACGGCGAGGGGTCCGCGTCCATCAGGCGACGGCGAGCGGAGGCGGACCGCAAAGAGCCGGGGCGACCCGGAAAACAAGGGGAAGGAGGATACCATGGACTTTCTGGAACTGGAAAACGACAGCGGCGCCAAGATCAAGGTATTCGGCGCGGGCGGCGGCGGGGGCAACGCGGTGAACAACATGATCTGCTCGGCCCTGCGCGGGGTGGAGTTCATCACCGCCAACACCGACATCCAGGCCCTCAACAAGAGCAAGGCCGAACACAAGATCCAGCTTGGCGAGAAGCTGACCAAGGGCCTGGGCGCGGGGGCCAACCCCGAGATCGGTCGCGACGCGGCCCTTGAGAGCATGGACGTGATCCGCGAGTACATCGACGGCGCGGACATGGTCTTCGTCACCGCCGGCATGGGCGGCGGCACGGGCACGGGCGCCGCCCCGGTCATCGCCCAGGCCGCCAAGGAGGCCGGGGCGCTCACCGTGGGCGTGGTCACCAAGCCGTTCTACTTCGAGGGCAAGCGCCGCCTGGAGGCCGCCGAGGAGGGCATCCGCGCCCTGTCGCAGAGCGTGGACTCGCTGATCACCATCCCCAACGACAGGCTCCTGTCCCTGGCGTCCAAGAAGGCCACCTTCATCGACATGCTCAAGAAGGCCGACGAGGTGCTCTACTTCGCCGTCAAGGGCATCTCGGACCTGATCATGGTCCCGGGGCTGATCAACCTGGACTTTGCCGACGTGAAGGCCGTGATGAGCGAGATGGGCCTGGCCATGATGGGCACGGGCATCGCCCGGGGCGAGGCCCGCGCGCGCGAGGCGGCCATGAAGGCCATCACCAGCCCGCTGCTCGAGGACGTGTCCATCGACGGCGCCAAGGGCGTGCTGATGAACATCACCTGCGGGCCGGACCTGACCATCGACGAGGTCAGCGAGGCGGCCAGCACCATCTCCGACGCCGCCGACGACGACGCGCGCATCTACTTCGGCACCGTGTTCGACCCCGAGGCGGGCGACGAGATGCGCATCACCGTCATCGCCACGGGCATCCAGTGCGCCCAGAACATCCGCCCCGTGCAGGATCCGAAGCTGGCCCAGCTTCTGTCCATGCAGGGCGGCAAGGCCGGGCAGTCGCGCGCGGCCGCCGGCCCGCAGCCCGTGCGCGCCGCCGCGGCGCCCCAGCCCGCCCCGGCCCGGCCCGCCGAGGCTCAGGATGCCCTGGGCGCCCGGGGCCTGACCCGCGAGCAGCGCTACCAGCGCGCCCTGTCCAACGCCAAGAACGACCCCGAGCTGAGCCAGCAGCCCGCCTACCTGCGGGCCCAGGCCGCCCGGAGCGCGCAGGCCGCCGAGCCCCAGCCCCAGGCGCCCCTGCGCCGGGCGCCCCTGGCCCAGGCCGTGGGCGCGTCCCGGCCCGGGGAAAAGGACTTCGTCTTCGACGAGGAGGACTTCGAGATTCCGTCCTTCATCCGGCTGCAAGCCGACTAGCAAATTCGGGCAGTATCCTCCCCCCGAACGAGCCGGGGGCCGGGTGCGGCGGGTCTCGCCGCCCTCCGGCCCGGCCCCGGCTCTCCTTGCCAGGGCGTGGGGCGACGGGTATAGCCCGAGCGGAGGCCACACATGGGACTGTTCCGATCCAGACGCAACCTGTTCCGCGACCGCGCCCGCGAGCGCAGGCGCAAATGCACGGTGTGCGCCGCGCTGGCCTTCGCCCTCGTCCTTGCTGCAACGACCTGGCTCTTCCACGACAAGGCCGGGAACGTGAGCCTTGCCCCGCACGGCGAGCCCCTGCACGAACTGGACGGCTCCGCCGGGGAGGTGGACCTGGTGCCCGCCGCGGTGGACGGCGGCCTGCCGCTGCTCGACCACGCGCCGCGCCCCGAGGAGGCCGCCCCCGAGCGCAACGTCCAGGAGGGCACCATCAGTTCCGGCGACACCGCCGCGGCCCTGCTTTCGCCCTATCTGAGCCCGGCCCAGATCCACGCCCTGGGCGAGGCCTGCCGGGAGGTCTACCCCCTGTCGCGCCTGCGCGCGGGCCAGCCCTATTCCATCACCGCCACCGAGGACCGCCTGGAGCGCTTCGAGTACGAGATCGACGCCGATTCGCGCCTGGTGGTTCGCCCCGAGGGCGACGGCTACGCCGCCAGCCGCGAGGCCATCGCCTACGAGATGCAGACCAGGATCGTGGCCGGCAAGATCACCTCCTCGCTGTTCGGCGCGGTGGCCGAGGCGGGCGAGACCCCGGCCCTGGCCATCCGGCTGGCCGACATCTTCGCCTGGGACATCGACTTCATCCGCGACATCCGCGTGGGCGACAGCTTCGTGGCCGTGGTGGAAAAACGCTCGCGCGACGGGCAGTTCGCCGGATACGGCCGCATCGTGGCCGCCCGGTTCGTGAACCAGGGCCAGACCTTCCACGGCTTCCTGTTCGACGGCGGGCACGGCGGCGAGCAGTACTACGACGAGCAGGGCAAGTCCCTGCGCAAGGCCTTCCTCAAGGCACCCCTCCATTTTTCGCGCATCTCCTCGGGCTTCAACCTGAACCGCCTGCATCCCGTGCTGGGCTACCGCAGGCCGCATCCGGCCATCGACTACGCGGCGCCCTCGGGCACCCCGGTCAAGGCCGTGGGCGACGGCGTGGTGCTCAAGCGCGGCTGGGACCGGGGCGGCGGCAACTTCATCAAGATCCGCCACAACAGCGTGTACGAGACCGTCTACATGCACCTCAAGGGCTTCGCCAAGGGCGTGGCCAACGGCGCCCGGGTGCGTCAGGGGCAGGTCATCGGCTATGTGGGCAGCACCGGCCTGTCCACCGGGCCGCACCTGGACTTCCGCATGAAGAAGAACGGCTCCTACATCGACCCGCGGACCATCAAGTCGCCCCCGGCCGACCCGGTGGCCTCGGAGCGCATGGCCGCGTACATGGGCCACATCCAGCCGCTCCTGGCCCAGATGCACAGCGCCGGGCTGATGCACGCCCGGGCCGACGCGCCGGACGTGGACGTGGCCCTGCGCTAGGCATGGCGGGACTTTCCTTGCCCCGGCTTGCCTTTTCCCGCCCGGCGGGTACCATCGGCCCATGAGCAGGGCGCGGGACCAAAAGGAATTCTGGACCGGCATCTGGTATGGCCGCGAGAAGCCGCCCGTCCCCGAGTGGGGCGGGCGGCTGCCCGTGGCCCTGGTCTTTGCCCAGCCCCCGGCCACGGCCCTGTCCACCCTGGGCTGGCAGGTGGTCTGGCGGCTCCTGGCCGACCGGCCCGAGCTGGCCGTGGAGCGCTTCTTCTGGGAGGGCGGCGACGACGCCCCCCGGGCCTACGATTCCGGCCGCCCCCTGGCCGATTTTCCCGTCATCGCCTTCAGCCTCAATTTCGAGGAGGAGCTGCGCGGCCTGGTGGAGGTGCTCGACCGCGCGGGCATCCCCGCGCGGCGCGCGGCGCGCGGGGAGGGCTGGCCCCTGGTCATGGCCGGGGGGCCGCTGGCCTTCCTGAATCCGGCCCCGGCCGCCCCGGCGGTGGACCTGTTCTGGGTCGGCGAGGCCGAGGCGGGCCTGGACGGGCTCCTGGCCGAACTGGCCCGGGCCGCCGACGCGGGGCGAACCAAGGCCCAGGCCCTGGACTCCCTGGCCGGACGGGAGGGCGTGCTCCTGCCCGGGCGCCCGGGCCCGCCCGCACGGCGGGTGCTGGCCGCCGGGGCGCCGGGGGTGCTGGCCGCGCCCGGGTGCTCCTGCTTCGTCAGCCCCGAGGCCGAGTTCCGCGACATGTTCCTGCTGGAGGTCAACCGGGGCTGTCCCTACGGCTGCCGCTTCTGCGCCGCCGGATACGTCTACCGCCCGCCCCGGCACGCCGACATCAGGACCCTTGAGGCCGCCGTGGAAGCGGCCAACCCGCAGAAGGTCGGGCTGGTGGGCACGGCGCTCACGGACTGGCCGGAGCTGCTGCCCTTCCTGCGCTGGCTGGGCGGGCGGGGCACCAAGTTCGCCCTGGGTTCGCTGCGCGCCGACGGGCTGGACGACGAGCTTCTGGAATTTCTGCGCCGCACGGGCACGCGCAGCGTGACCTTCGCCCTGGAGGGCGCCAGCCGCCGCCTGCGCCGCGCGGCCAACAAGAACCTGGACGAGGAGGCCCTGCTGGACGCCGTGCGCCGCGTGAGCGCCCTGCGCTTCAACCACCTGAAGGTCTACCTCATCGTGGGCTGGCCAGGGGAGGCGCCCGAGGACTACGAGGAGCTGGGCGGACTGCTCGCGCGCATGGCCGAGGCCGTGCGCCAGGGCCAGGGCGGCAAGCGCCAGGGCGTGGAGCACGTCACGGTGAGCGCCAGCTGCCTTGTACCCAAGCCGTGGACGCCCTTCCAGTGGGCGCCTATGGCCGACGAGGCCGCGCTGGAATGGGCCCTGGGCCGGGTGCGCGCCCTGGTCAAGCCCCTGCGGGGCTTCCGCTGCATGCTGGAGCGCCCGGGCCCGGCGCGGCTCCAGGGGCTCCTGGCGCGCGGCGACGAGGCCGTGTTCGACCTGGCGGAGCTGGCCGCCCGCCCGGGCATGGGCTGGCGCCGGGCGCTCAAGGCCTGGGAGGGCGACCCCGGGGCCTACCTGGACCGCGAGCGCGGCCGCGACGAGGCATTCCCCTGGGAGTGCATCGACATCGGCGTCTCGCGGGACTACCTGTGGCGGGAGTGGGAGCGCTACGCCCAGGCGCGGCCCTCGGCGCGCTGCGCGCCGGGAAACTGCGCCGCATGCGACGCCTGCGGCATGGGCGGCTGGCTGGAAGCCGGGGGGTAGGGCGAAGCCCGGGGCGAAGTCCGGGTCGAAGTCCGGGTCGAAGTCCGGGGTGAAGTCCGGGGCGGCGTTCCGGGGTGGTGGGCGGTCTTGCCGCCCGGGCCCTTTGGCGCGCCCCGGGGGGCGCTAGGGCTGGTTGCCGCCGCCGCAGCTTCCGCCGCCGCAGCCGCCCGAGGGGCAGCCCCGGGGCCGCCCGGTGGGATTGTAGCCCACCAGCGGGGCCACGCCCCGGTCCAGGGGGCTTGCGTGCTCGACCCGCAGCGAGGGGCGCGAGACGACCTTGCGCGTGGCGCCCGCGCATTTGCCGCAGGCCGGGCAGGGCTCGTCGGGGCCGGCCAGGTCCTCGAAGGTGTGGCCGCACTTTTCGCATTCGTATTCGTACATGGGCATGGCGGTCCTCCTGTGTCGGCACGGGCAGGGGCCCGCGCGCCAGGGGCACAATAACGCCGCGCGCGCGCAAGTCAAGGCCGCGCGGCCGGGCGGCGCGGCGGGCGCGCCGGGAAACCTTTTGACAGCCCGGGGGCCTTTGACGAAGATGCACCCGCAGCCCGGCTGCCCCCTCCACGACGACAACCACAAGCGGAACCGCCCATGAGCGAATCCACCGGCGCCGCCCGGAACCCGGCCCAGGAGGCCGAGGGGTTTTTCCCCGTCAGCCCGCTGATGATCCGCAACTGGAGCAGGGGCCGCTTCGCCCTCTACCTGCGCCAGGGCACCTCGTATGTGCTCTACACCAGCAAGGGCGACGCCTTCACCGACGCCCACCGCCGCAAGCTCGACGACATGGGCGTGCTCCTGGTCCATGTGGACGGCGCCGAGCGCGCGGCCTATGCCAGCTATCTGCTGGAAAACCTGCCCGAGCTGTTGCAGGACGAGGCCATCCCCCTGGAGCAGCGCGGGGAGGCGTGGTACCAGGCCTCGGTCATGGCCCTGCGCCGGGTCTTCGAGGAGCGCCTGCCCAAGGGGCTGGCCCGGCGCCGGTTCACCGAGATCTGCGACATGCTGCGTACGGGCATGGACTTCTTCGGGCGCAACGGGGCCCTGAAGCAGGTGGCCCGGCTGGTGGGCCGGGGCTACAAGAGCTACCACCACAGCCTGGGCTGCGCTGTGCTGACCTATTTCGTCTGCGCGGATTCGCCCAAGGTGGCTCCCGAGCGGCTGCACGCCGTCTGCCTGGGCGCGCTGCTGCACGACCTGGGCAAGGCCCGGGTGCCCCAGGAGATCCTGGACCGCGACCCCGAGACCCTGACCCCGGCCGAGCGCGAGAAGCTGCGCGCCCACGCCGCCGCCGGGGTGGCCCTGTGCGCCCATTTGCCCCTGGAGCCCGAAACCGTCGTCTGCATGCTCCTGCATCACGAGCGCGTGGACGGCAGCGGCTACCCGGCGGGCGTCTGCGGCGAGGCCCTGCCGTTTTACGTCAAGGCCCTGGCCGTGTGCGACGTGTACGACAACCTGACCCGCCCGGCCCCCTGGCGCCCGGCCCGCACGCCCTACGAGGCCCTGCGCTTCATGAAGATGCACAAGGACAGCTTCGACGTGGACGCCATGCGCAGGCTGATCAGCGTGCTCTCCGGGGCCGAGGTGTCCACCCAGTAATCCGGGGCGCGCCGCCCCGCTGCGAGGCCGACCATGTTCCTGCTCGACAAGCCCTACGTCTCCGGCTTCCTGCGCGACAGCGCGCTGCGCCTGGGCCTGCCCGTGCTCGACGGGCCCGTGGCCCGCGCCGCCCTGGGCGCCGCCCCCTGCCTGGCCGCCGAGGCGGATTTCGTCGCCGCCCTGCGCGCCGGGGCCGCCCGGCGGGTCTACGCCAATTCCGAGAACGCCCTGGGCTGGGTGGCCCGCAACCTGGGCTTCTCCGAGCTGCCCCGGCAGGTCCGGCTGTTCAAGGACAAGCTGGCCTTTCGCGAGCTGCTGCGGCCCCTGTTCCCGGGCTTCGGCTTCCGGGGCGTGGCCCTGGACGAGCTGGACGCCGTGGACCCCGCCGGGTTCGCCAAGCCGTTCATCGTCAAGCCCGCCACGGGGTTCTTCAGCCTGGGGGTGCACAAAGTGGAGGCCGACGCCGACTGGCCCGGGGTGGTGGCGGCCATCCGCGCCGAGGCCGGGCGCATCGCGGGCCAGTATCCCGAGCAGGTCCTCGGCCTGGACACCTTCCTCATCGAGGAGAACATCCCCGGCGAGGAGTTTGCCGTGGACGTGTTTTGGGACGGGCGGGGCCGCCCGGTGATCCTCAACGTGCTGGCCCACCTGTTCCCCGACGCGGCCAGCGTCAACGACCGGGTCTATGTGACCTCGCGGGCGGTGGTGGAGCCCAACCTGGAGCGCTTCACCCGTGCCCTGGCGGACCTGGGGCGGCTGGCGGGGCTGCGCGATTTCCCGGCCCATGTGGAGCTGCGCGTGGACGGGAACGGCGCCATCGGCTTCATCGAGGGCAACCCGCTGCGCTTCGCGGGCTGGTGCGTGGCGGACCTGACCTGGCACGCCTGGGGCGTGAACCCCTACGAAGCCTACCTGCTGGACCGCCACCCGGACTGGGACGCCCTGCTGGCGCGCCGGGGCGACACGGTGACCAGCGTGGTCATCGCCGACCTCGCTCCGGGCGTGGACCCCGGGGCGGTGGGCGGGGTGGACTACGACGCCTTCCGCGCGCGTTTCGCCCGGCCCCTGGAGCTGCGGCGCATCGACTGGCGCGAGTACCCGGTGTTCGCCTTCCTCTTCGCCGAGCATGAGCCCGGCGCCCTGGGCGAGCTGGACGCCATCCTGCGCTCGGACCTCACGGAATTCCTGCTGCCCGCCGCGCGCTGAGCCGGCGGACCGGGCGCCCCCGCCGCCCCCGCGCGGGGGCGGCGGGGGCGCGCCTATTCTCCGGGGGGCGCCTGGGCGGCCACGGTGTCGCGTCCGGCTGTCTTGGCGGCGTAGAGGGCTTGATCGGCCGCGGCCATCAGTGCCCGGGCGTCCAGGCCGTCGGCGGCGGTGCGCGTGGCCACGCCGAAGGAGGCCGTGACAACCGCGGCGGCCGGAGAGCTGGCGTGGGGCAGGGCCAGGTCGCGCACGGCCCGGCGCATGGTCTGGGCCACGCGCAGGGCGCCTTCCTGGTCCGTGTCGGGGATGACGGCGGCGAACTCCTCGCCGCCGTAGCGCGCCAGCAGGTCGCAGGAGCGGCGCAGGCAGGAGCCCAGGGCCCCGGCCACGGCGCGCAGGCATTCGTCCCCGGCCTGGTGGCCGTAGGTGTCGTTGTACTGCTTGAAGAAGTCGATGTCGGCCATGACCACCGACAGGGGCGAGCCGCTCCGCCGGGCGCGGGCCAGCTCGCGCGAGAGGATGTCCTCCAGGGAGCGCCGGTTGGCCACCCCGGTCAGCGCGTCGGTCACCGACATGCGCAGCAAAAGCTCGTTGGACAGGTTGAGCTTGCGGTTGGTCTCCTCCAGGGTCGCGGTCATCGCCAGCAGCTCGCGCTCGCGCTGGACGCGGGCGTCGATCTCGGCCTTGAGCCGCAGGGCCGAGCGCACCCGGGCCAGCAGCTCCACCCGGCGCAGGGGTTTCTCGATGAAGTCCATGGCCCCGGCGTCGAAGGCCGCCTCCAGGCAGGACTCGGATACGTCGGAGGTGACGACGATCACCGGCAGGTGGGCGTAGCGGGGGTCGGCCTTGATGTGGCGGCAGGCCTCGATGCCGTCCGGGCCCGAGGGCATGACCACGTCCATGAGCACCAGGCTCCAGCCGTTGGGTGCGGCGCCCGCCGCGCCCACGCCGAGCATCTCCAGCGCCTGGGCCGCGCTTTCGGCGTGGTGCAGCTTCGCGTACCCGTCCGAGCGCAGGTAGAACTCGACGAGGGAGCGCACGCTCCTGGTGTCGTCCACGATGAGGATGCTCATGCCGTTTCGCCGTGGCCGGGCATGGTCTGGCGGGGGCGCCCGGGCCGGTGGGTCATGGTATCACTCCCCATAGCGGATGACCACCTCGCCCAGGTATTTTTCCAGCCGCCGGAAGAGGTCGTCCAGGGCCTCGGCGTCGGCGCGCGCGGCGGCGGCCTCCACGGCCCGGCCCAGGTCGGTCACGGCGTCGAATCCGTATCCGCCGCCCGCGCCCTTGAGTCCGTGGCCGATCACGCGCACGGTGTCCAGGTCGTCCCGGGCCAGGGCTTCGCGCATGGCGGCGAGGTCCGCCTCCACGTCGGCCAGGAAATCGTCCACCAGCGGGCGCATGGCCGGATCGGCCCGGACCACCGGGGCGCCTTGGGCGCCGCCCGCCTGGCCGGTGTAGTGGGCCAGGGCGTCCAGGAAGCGGGCTTTCTTGATGGGCTTGGTCAGGTGGCCGGTGCAGCCCGCCTCGGCGCTCTTGCCGAAATGCTCCTCGAAGGCGTGGGCCGTGAGGGCGACAACGGGCACCGGGGGCAGGCCCAGGGAGCGCTCGTGCCCGCGGATGGCCCGGGTGGCGTCGTAGCCGTCCATGACGGGCATCTCCATGTCCATGAACACGATGTCGGGGCGCGAGGCCCTGAACAGCTCCAGGGCCTGGGCGCCGTTCTCGGCCACGGCCAGGGTGTGGGGCGTGCCCGCCAGGTAGTAGCGGATCAGTTTGCGGTTGGCGGGCTGGTCTTCGGCCAGCAGGATGGACAGGGGCCGCAGGCCCGGGGAGCTGTCGGTCCTGGGGTCCGGGGCCGGGCCGGGGGTGCCGGCCAGGGCCCGGGCCAGCCTGCCGGGGGTGGCGGGCTTGGCGATCAGCCGGACGAAATCCAGGCCCTGGGCCCGGGCCGTCTCGGGGCGCAGTTCCCCGCCCGTGAGCAGGGCCACGGTGCGCGCCAGGCCCCGCGCGTGGATTTCGGCGGCCAGGGCGGGCGCCTGGACGGCGGGGTCGGCGGCGTCGAGGACCGCCAGGTCCGGCGGGGCGGGCGGCGCGGCGTCGTTCCCGGCCGGGGGCGGCCCGAGGAGGGCCCGGGCCTGGCTGGCGTCTTCGGCCGCGCGCACGGTGGCGCCCAGGCCCAGCAGGTGGGTTTCCAGCGCCCGGCGCGCCGCGGCGTTGCCGCCCACGATCAGGGCCGAGCGCCCGTCCAGGGGCCGGGGGCGCGGCCCGGGCTCGGCCACGTCCAGCTCCACCACGAACTCGAACAGCGAGCCCTTGCCGGGGGCCTCGGCCAGGGTCAGGCTGCCGCCCATGAGCGCCGCGATGCTCCGGCAGATGGCCAGCCCCAGGCCGCTGCCGCCGTAGATGCGCGTGGTGGACGAGTCGGCCTGGGTGAAGCTTTCGAACACGGACTCCCGCATGGCCTCGGGGATGCCGATGCCCGTGTCGCGCACGGCCAGGCGCACGAGGCCCGGGCGCTGCGGGTCCGGCTGGTCTACGCGCAGCTCCACCTCGCCCCGGTCGGTGAACTTCACGGCGTTGGACAGCAGGTTGGACAGCACCTGGGACAGGCGCGTGGGATCGCCCACCAGCAGCGGCGGCAGGCCGGGCGCCACGGAGCAGACAAGCTCCAGCCCCTTCTCCCGCGCGCGCATGGCGTAGATGTCGCACGCGGTTTCGGCCAGGGCCGCCGGGTCGAAGGGGATGCGCTCCAGGGTCACCTGCCCGGCCTCGATCTTGGAGAAGTCGAGCACGTCGTTGATGATGCCCAGCAGGGTTTCGCCGCTGGCGCGGAAGATGTCCACATACTGGCGTTGCTCGGGGGTCAGCCCGCTGTCGGCCAGCACGTCGCTCATGCCGATGATGGAGTTCAGCGGGGTGCGGATCTCGTGGCTCATGTTGGCCAAAAAGCGGCTCTTGGCCCGGTTGGCCACCTCGGCGGCCTCGCGGGCCGTGCGCACCTGGACCAGCAGGTCCTGGAGCTCGCGGGTGCGGTCCTGCACGCGCTGCTCCAGGGTCCGGTTGTAGTCCTCCAGCCTGCGCCCGGCCTCGGCCAGACTGGCGTGCAGGCCCTCGGAGCGGCGCCGGGCGGCCAGCAGCTTGGTGATCATGGAGTTCAGGGCCTCTTCGAGCACCTTGAGCTCGCTGCGGCCCTGGGTGCCCACGTCCACGCGCAGGTGCTCCAGGTTGTCCATGTCGATTTCGCGGGCGGCGGCGGTGAGCCGGGCCAGGGGCCGCGAGAGCAGCGCGCGGCTGACCCACAGGAAGATGACCCACAGGGCGAGGGTCTTGATGACCGAGTTGATCAGGATGAACATGAACCCGTACCAGACCTTGCCCAGGACCACATAGCGGCTGGAATAGAGGGTGACCAGGCCCATGGGCACCTTCTGGCCGATTTCCTCGGAGTAGAGCAGGGACTCGGTGTGCCAGAAGAAGTCCTTGCTGCGGCCCGGTTCGCCCTCCCCCCCGGAGGGGGTCTGGGCGAGGGCCTCGCCCGCGGAATAGACGCCCTGGTATTCCGTGCTCACGCGCACGCCCACCACCACGGGGCTCTCCATGAGCCCCTGGACCATGGAGTTTATCTGCACGTCGTCGACGTTGTAGATGGCCGTGGCCAGCGCCTGGTTGAAGGTCTGGGTCATGGCCCGCAGATCCTTGAGCACGGTCTCGCGGGTGTTGTAGTATTCCGCGGCCATGTGCACGGCGGTCAGGGCCAGGGTGATGACCACATAGAAGGCGAAGACCAGGGTCAGCAGCCGGGTGCCGATGGATTCGCGCAGGGAGATGGGCTGCGGATGGGGGGCTGCGGGGTGGCGCATGGCGGAGTTGCGGCCCCGGGGCTACCTGAGGGCCGCGGGCAGGGGGAAGCCCCAGCGGGCGAAGATGGGCTCCAGGCGCCCCGTGCGGGCCAGGTGGCGCATGCCCTGGTCGTAGAGTTCCCTGATCTTGCGGCCCCGTGCGGTGTCCTTGAGCACGGGGAAATAGCCGCGCCGCCCGATGGGCTCGATGCGGAAGTCGGCCATGTCGAAGGGGATGGTGTTCTTGCGGATGGAGTCCTGGATGAAGTTCAGGTCGTCGAGGTAGAAGTCGATGCGCCCGAGGACGACCATGCCCAGGGCCGAGACGCCGGATTTCAGCTCCTTGTGGCGCATGGGCACGGGAATGTTGCCTTCGTCGTAATAGCCGATGCGCCAGGCGATGGAGCGGTCCTTGAGGCTGCCGGGCATGGACCATGCCCCGATGTTCCTGCGGTTGAAGAATACATGGTAGTCGCCCTCGTACATGGGCGTTTCGGCGAGCATGAGCCCGCGCGGGGGCTTGTCGTGGCAGGTCATCATGTCCGCCGTTTCGCTGCGGACCATGTGGTAGGCGCGCTCGGAGGGCGCGTATTCGCGGATGTACCCGATGCCGTAGAGGCCGAAGACGGCGGAGAGGATTTCGTGGTAGAGGCCCGTGCCGTCGAGGTTGGTGAACCCCGACCAGGACGGGCCGACCACCTGGACGGCGGTTATGTCTCCGGGATCGGGCAGGGGCCGCTCCCTCCCGGCCGCGGGCGCGGCCAGGCACAGGGCGAGCAGAAGCCAGCAGACGATGCGCATGATATCGCTCCTGGGCCGGAGAGGCGCTCCGGGCCCGATTCGGCATCCCTTAGCACGGCGCGGGACATTTGTCAGCGCGCGGCGTATTTTGTCAGCGGAATTTTCCGAAGTCCGGCACGGCGTGGCCCCATTTGGCGTAGATCGCCTCCAGGGCGCCCTGGTCGTGCAGGGTCCGGATACCGTTGTCATAGAGGTCCATGATCGTCCTGCCCCGGGCCGTGGGGGCCAGCACGGGGTGGTAGGACCGGAAGCCCACGGGCTCGATGCGGAAGCGGTCCTTGTCGAAGGCCAGCTCCGAGCGGGCGATGGACTCGCGGATGAGCACCGGGTCGTCGAGGTAGAAGTCCGACCGGCCCAGGACGACCATGCCCAGGGCCGAGACGCCGGTCTTGACCTCCTTGGTGCGCATCCCCTCGGGAATGTAGCGCTCGTCGTAGTAGCCGATGCGCCAGACCACCGAGCGCCCGGCCATGCTCTCGCGGCCCTTCCAGGGCCGGACGTTCCCGGCGTCGAAGAACACGGCGTAGACGCTTTCGTACATGGGCATCCGGGCCATGACCAGGGGCGGGTCCACCCGGGCCTTGCAGACCATCATGTCGGCCTCGTTCTCGCGGACCATGTGCGTGGCGCGCAGGCTGGGCACGAAATGGTGCTCGACCTCGATGCCGTACAGGCCGCGGAACACGGCGTCCAGAAGGTCGAAATAGAGTCCGGTGCCGTCCGCGTTGGTGAAGCTGTCCCACGCGGGGCTGACGACGCGCACAACGGCCACGCTTTGCCCGGCCCGGGCCGGGGACAGCAGGCAGACCAGCAGCGCGACGGCGGCGACAAGGGCGCGGCATGGCGCAGGCATGAGTTCTCCTTGCAAGCAGGGGGCCCGGTGCGCGGACCTTGTAGCACGGGGCGGGGCAGCAGGCAATGCCGCAGGCGCGCCGGGGTGCGCCTGACGGGGCGAAACTCCCGTGGCAGGGCGGGGGCAGGGGCGGGGGGCGTCGACGGGCCGGCCCCTGCGTCCGGGCGGGGCCCCTGGTCATCCTTCAGGGCAGCCCCGTCCGGCGGGGGGGCCGCGAGCCCCGGGCCGGGCCTAGGCCCGGGCGGCGTAGGCGGCCAGCTCGGCCTCGGCCTGCTCCCAGCGCCCGAAGGCGGCGGCCA
>NZ_JALNWM010000004.1 GCF_023230885.1 Desulfocurvus sp.
GTCGTCGGCGAAGGGCAGGTGTTCGGCGCGGCCCAGGTGGTAGGCGCCGTGGGGGCCCAGCCTGCGCCGCGCGGCCCCGAGCATGTCCGGCGAGCTGTCCACGCCGGTCACGTCGAAGCCCGACTCCCAGAACAGCTTCATGAACACGCCCGGGCCGCAGCCGATGTCCAACAGGGTGTGGCCGCGCCGGGGCCAGGCGGACACCAGCCGCTCCAGCAGCGCACGCTGGCGCCCCAGGGCGAAGGCTCCCGTGGGCGTCTCGAACCACGCCTCGTAGCGGTCCACCGCCTCGTCGTCCCACCGCGCCATGCTCGTGTCCTCGTCCGTGATGTTCCTGGTCGTAGCGGCCCCTGGGGGACGCGGCCGCCCAAGGGGGATCGCGGCCAGTATGGGCCTGAAACGCGCGCGAGGTCAACAGGGGCCGCACACGGGGCGGCCCCTGCGGCCCGGGAACGGCGCCCGGGGGCCGGGCCGCGCGCCCCCGGCGGGGCGCGCGGGCTGCGCGGGGCTACTCGTCCTTGTAGCGCGCGCCCTGGGCCGCGCTTTGCACCAGGCGGCTGTAGCGGCGCAGCAGGGGCGAGGCGATCTCGCGCACCGGGGGCACATGGGCCTTGCGGCGGGCCTCCAGTTCGGCGGGGTCCACCAGCAGGTTCAGGCTGCGGCCCGGGATGTCGATGTCGATCATGTCGCCCTCGCGGACCAGGGCCAGGGGCCCGCCGTCGGCGGCCTCGGGCGAGACGTGGCCGATGGCTGCGCCGCGCGTGCCGCCCGAAAAGCGCCCGTCGGTGATGAGCGCCACGGACTCGCCAAGGCCCATGCCCGCGATGTGCGCCGTGGGCGAGAGCATCTCGCGCATGCCCGGGCCGCCGCGCGGACCCTCGTAGCGGATGATGACCACGTCGCCGGGGCGGATGGCCCCCCCGAGGATGGCCTCGCTGGCCAGGGCCTCGGAGTCGAAGACCCGGGCCGGGCCCGTGCGGCGCATCATCTCCGGGGCCACGGCCGACTGCTTGACCACCGCGCCGTCCGGTGCCAGGGAGCCGCGCAGCACGGCGATGCCCCCGCGCGGGGAGTAGGGCTTGTCCACGGGCCGGATGACCTCGGGGTCGCGCACCACGGCGGACAGCTCGCGCAGGTTCTCGCCCAGGGTCCGGCCGGTGACGGTCATGGCGTCCAGGTGCAGCAGGTCGCGCTTGGCCAGCTCGCTCATCACGGCGGGGATGCCCCCGGCGCGGTGCAGCAGGTCGATGTGGTGCGGGCCCGCCGGGGAGAGCTTGCACAGGTTGGGCGTGCGCGCGCTGACCTCGTCGAAGATGTCCAGGGTCAGGGCCAGCCCGGCCTCGCCGAAGATGGCCGGCAGGTGCAGGACGGTGTTGGTGGAGCAGCCCAGGGCCATGTCCAGGGTCACGGCGTTGGCCACGCTCTTTTCCGTCACGATGTCGCGCGGGCGGATGCCCTTTTCCAGCAGATCCATGACGCGCATCCCGGCGGTCTTGGCCAGGCGCACGCGCTCGGCGGTGACGGCGGGGATGGTCCCGTTGCCGGGCAGGGCCAGGCCGATGGTCTCGGACAGGCAGTTCATGGAGTTGGCCGTGAACATGCCCGAGCAGGAACCGCAGCCCGGGCAGGCGCACTGCTCCAGGGCGTCCAGCTCCTGTTCGCTGATTTCCCCGCGCTTGGCGCGGCCCACGCTCTCGAAGACGGTGATCAGGTCCGAGTTGCCGCTGCCGGCGAGCATGGGCCCGCCCGAGACGACCACGGCCGGGATGTTCAGCCGCAGGGCGGCCATGAGCATGGCCGGGACGACCTTGTCGCAGTTCGGGATGAGCACCAGCGCGTCGAAGGGGTGGGCGCTGGCCATGATCTCGATGGAATCGGCGATGATCTCGCGCGAGGGCAGGGAGAAATGCATGCCCGCGTGGTTCATGGCCAGCCCGTCGCACACGCCGATGACCGGGAACTCCAGGGGCGTGCCGCCCGCCATGCGCACGCCCTCCTTCACGGCCTTGGCGATGGTGTCCAGGTGGATGTGCCCGGGCACGACCTCGTTGGCCGAGTTGCACACGCCCACCAGGGGCCTGCGCATCTCCTCCCGGGTCAGCCCCAGGGCATAGAGCAGCGAACGGTGGGGGGCCTTTTCCAGCCCGTGGGTCATTTGCTTGCTTCGCATGATTCGAATCCTTGTTGGCAATCGATTATTTGGCCGCAGCCTAGGACCCTTTGCCGGGCGGGGCAAGCCTTTTCGGCCCCCGGCCCCGGCGGCGCGCCCCGTCGCCTTCGTCATAGCGCCCCGGGCGCATCTTGTCAGTACCGGGCGGGCAGGTGCGGAGCGCGGCACCGGGGGCACGGGCCCCGCAACGAGGGCAGGGCAGGGCGGACGGGGGCAGGGCAGGCGAGGCAGGGTCGCAGACGAGCCGGGGCGCGGGCAGGGCAGGCGAGGGGGCGGGGCAAGGCCGGGGCGCGGGGAAGGCGGCGCTGCCGGGGCGCACCGGGCAAGGCCGGGGCGCACGGTTTCCCGGGGGCGGTCGTCCCCCGGGGGCGGCGGCCTCCGGGGGGGCGCGCCAGCCCCTTCCGCATCGCGCAGTTCCCCGTGTCGGCTATCGCGGCGGCCCCGCGCGCGCCGCCCCTCCGCGAGGCGCGCGCGCTTTGACTTTTGGGCGGCTATGGTCTAACTCCTAGCGGCTTGGCCCTGGGTTTCCACGTTTTTCCGCACCCCGCAGCCCGGCGGCGCCGCGCAGCCCGCGGCCGGCCACGAGCCCGAAGATGAGCAAAGTCCAAAAAATCAAAGGCGTGGCGGACATGTATCCGCCCGAGAGCACGACCTTCGCCCACCTGGAACAGACCGCGCGCCAGGTCTTCTCGCGCTACGGCTACCAGGAGGTCCGCCTGCCGCTCATGGAGCCCACCCAGCTTTTTTCGCGCTCCATCGGCGAAGAGACCGACGTGGTCCAGAAGGAGATGTACACCTTCCCCGACCGCAAGGGCCGCTCCCTGACCCTGCGCCCCGAGGCCACGGCGGGCATGATGCGCGCCTATATCGAGAACGGCCTGCACTCCCCCGGCGCCGTCCACAAGATGTTCACCTTCGGGCCCATGTTCCGCTACGAGCGCCCCCAGAAGGGCCGCATGCGCCAGTTCCACCAGCTCGACGTGGAGATGGTCGGCGCCACGGAGCCCCAGGCCGACGCCGAGCTGGTGCTCATGCTCGCCACCTACCTGCGCGCCCTGGGCATGCGCCAGCTGACCTTCGAGATCAACTCCCTGGGCTGCCGCACCTGCCGCCCCCGGCACCGCGCGGCCCTGGACGCCTTCTTCGCCGCCTTGCCGGGCTTCGAGGAGCTGTGCGACGACTGCAAGCGCCGCGCGGGCACCAACCCCCTGCGCGTGCTCGACTGCAAGACGCCCCGCTGCCGCGAGCTGACCGCCGCCGCCCCCGTCATCGAAGACCACCTGTGCCCGGACTGCTCCGGGGCCTACGCCGAGGTCCAGGCCATCCTGGCCGGGGCCGGGGTGGATTTCGTCAAGAATCCCCGGCTGGTGCGCGGACTGGACTATTATGTGGGCCTGACCTTCGAGGTCACCTCCACGGACATCGGCGCCCAGACCGCCGTGGCTGGCGGCGGACGCTACGACGGGCTTGTCAGGCAGCTCGGCGGGCCCGATGTTCCGGCCACGGGCTTTGCCATCGGCATGGAGCGCCTGGCGCTGCTGGTGCCGCCCGTGGGCCAGCCCGCGGCGGACTTTTTCGTCGCCGTGCTGGATCCGGCGGCGCCCAGCCCGGCCCTGGCCCTGGCCCAGGAGCTGCGCGAAGCCGGGCTCTCCGGCGAGACGGGCTTCGCCTCGGGCAGCATGAAAAGCCGCATGCGCGCGGCGGACCGTTCCGGCGCGCGCTGGTGCCTGCTCCTTGGCGGGCAGGAGCTGGCCGACGGCACCGTGACCCTGCGCGACATGGGCAGCGGCGAGCAGCGGACCCTGCCCCGGGCCGAGGCCGTGGCCCTGCTGGCAAACCGCGGGTAGCCGGACGATTTTCCGCCCGCCGCCCGCACCCGGGCGCCGGGACGCACACCGAGAGGACGCATCATGGAAGAGACCTACGACGTTCAGCGCGAGCACCAGAAATATATCAAACCCCTGGACGGCTGGCAGCGCACGCACTCCTGCAACGAGCTGACCGCCTCCGACGTGGGCCGCAGCGTGTGCCTCATGGGCTGGGCCCAGTACCGCCGCGACCACGGCGGGCTGATCTTCATCGACCTGCGCGACCGCCAGGGCCTGACCCAGGTGGTCTTCTCGCCCGAGCACAACCCCGCGGCCCACGCCGACGCGCATATCCTGCGCACGGAATATGTGCTGGCCGTGCGCGGGACGGTCCGCCCCCGGCCCGAGGGCATGACCAACCCCAGCCTGGGCACCGGCGAGATCGAGGTCGTGGTCGACGAGTGGAAGCTGCTCAACACCTCGCGCACCACGCCCTTCGCCATCGAGGACCGCGTGGACGCCGCCGAGACCCTGCGCCTGCAATACCGCTACCTGGACCTGCGCCGCCCCAAGCTGGCGCGCAACTTCCAGCTGCGCCACCGCGCGGTGCAAAGCGTACGCCGCTACCTCGACGAACAGGGCTTCCTGGAGATCGAAACGCCCATCCTGACCAAGAGCACCCCCGAGGGGGCGCGCGACTTCCTGGTGCCCAGCCGGCTGGCGGAAGGCAAGTTCTACGCCCTGCCCCAGTCGCCGCAGCTGTTCAAGCAGCTGCTCATGGTCGCGGGCATGGAGCGCTACTACCAGGTTGTGCGCTGCTTCCGCGACGAGGACCTGCGCGCCGACCGCCAGCCCGAGTTCACCCAGATCGACTGCGAGATGAGCTTCGTGGACCAGGAGCAGGTCATGGCCATGGCCGAGGGCATGATCCGCCGCCTGTTCGCCGAAACCCTGGACGTGGCCCTGCCCGAGCCCTTCCCGCGCATGACCTGGCACGAGGCCATGCGCGACTACGGCCTGGACAAGCCCGACACCCGTTTCGGCCTGAAGCTCAAGGACGTGACCGACGTGGTGCGCGGCGGCGGCTTCAAGCTCTTCGCCTCGGCGGAGCTGGTCAAGGGCCTGCGCGTGCAGGGCGGCGTGGATCTCTCGCGCAAGGAGATCGACGACCTCACCGAGTTCGTGAAAATCTACGGAGCCCAGGGCCTGGCCTGGATCAAGCTCAAGCCCGGGGGCGAGTGGCAGTCGCCCATCGCCAAGTTCCTCTCCGAGGCCGAGCGCCAGGGCATCGCCGAGCGCCTGGAAGCCCGGGAGGGCGACATCCTCTTCTTCCAGGCGGGTCCGGCGGTCATGGTCAACACCGCCCTGGGCCAGCTGCGCAACGAGCTGGGCCGCCGCCTGGGGCTCATCGACCCCGCGGCCTTCAACCCCCTGTGGGTCACGGACTTCCCCCTGCTGGAGTGGAGCCCCGAGGACAAGCGCTGGGTCGCCCTGCACCACCCCTTCACCGCCCCGGCCCCCGGGCACGACAGCCTCCTGGGCACGGACCCCGGCGCGGTGCTCTCCCGGGCCTACGACATGGTCCTCAACGGCTCGGAGATCGGCGGCGGCTCCATCCGCATCCACGACCAGCAGACCCAGCAGGCCATGTTCGCCGCCCTGGGCATGGACGAACAGACCGCCCGCTCCCGCTTCGGCTTCCTGCTCCAGGCCCTGGAGTTCGGCGCGCCGCCCCACGGCGGCATTGCCTTCGGCCTGGACCGACTTATCATGATCCTGTCGGGGTCCGCGTCCATCCGCGACGTCATCGCCTTCCCCAAGACCCAGAAGGCGACCTGCCTCATGACCGACGCCCCCGACACGGTGGACAACAAGCAACTGCGCGAGCTGCACATCCGCGTGCGCGAAACGCCCAAGGACTAGGGGCGTCCGCGCGCCGCGGGCCCAGCGCGGACGCGCGGGGGACAATGGCATGAAAAGACAACTGACCTACTATCCCGACCCGGTGCTGGCCCGCCGCGCCGAGGAGATCGGTGAGATAACCCCGGAACTGCGCGCCCTGGCGGACGACATGGCCGAAACCATGTACGCCAACGAAGGCATCGGCCTGGCCGCGCCCCAGGTGGGAGAAGGCGTGCGCCTGGTGGTCATCGACATCTCCGGGCCCCAGATCCGCGACGACCTGCGCGTCCTGGTCAACCCGGTGATCACCGCCCGCAGCCAGGAGACCGTGGAATCCGAGGAAGGCTGCCTGTCCGTGCGCAACTACCGCGCCAGCGTCGAGCGAGCCGCGCAGGTCACCGTCCAGGCCAGGGGCCTGGACGGCCAGGATATGACCATCGAGGCCGACGATCTGCTGGCCATCTGCCTGCAACACGAGATCGACCACCTCGACGGCACCCTGTTCATCGATCACATCAGCCGCCTCAAGCGCTCGCTGTACGACAAGAAGGTTCGCAAATGGGCGAAGCAGAAGGAAAAGGCACTCTCCGCGTAGTGTTCATGGGCACGCCGGAGTTCGCCCGGCGCGCCCTGGAACGGCTCGTGGACTGGGACGGCTGCGAGGTCGTGGCCGTCTATTGCCAGCCCGACCGCCCCAGCGGCCGGGGCCAGGCCGTGCGCCACGGCGAGGTCAAGGCCTTCGCCCTGGAGCGCGGCCTGCCCGTGCTCCAGCCCGCCAACTTCCGCGACCAGGCCGACGTGGACCAGCTCGCGGCCCTTGAGCCCGACGTGCTGGTGGTCGCCGCCTACGGGCTCATCCTGCCCCAGCGCGTGTTGGACATCCCGCCCCTGGGCGCCCTGAACATCCACGCCTCGCTACTGCCCAGGCTGCGCGGCGCCGCGCCCATCCAGCGGGCCATCCTCGCCGGAGAGGCCATCACGGGCATCACCATCATGCGCATGGACGCGGGCATGGACACCGGCGACATCCTCCTGGCCCGCTCGCTGGGCATCGGCATCGACGAGACGGCCAGCGAGGTCCACGACCAGCTGGCCGACCTGGGCGGGCGGCTCATCACCGAGGCCCTGGGCCGCCTGCGCGAGGGACGGCTGGTGCGCGTGCCCCAGGACGCCGCCCTGGCCACCTATGCGCCCAAGCTCGAAAAGGACGAGGGGCGCCTGGATTTCTCGCGCCCGGCGCGCGAGGTCCACAACCGGGCCCGGGCCATGCATCCCTGGCCCGGGGCCTTCTGCCTCTGGCAGGGGCCGCGCGGAGGCCAGCCCCTGCGGCTGGTGCTGACCCCGGGCCGCGTGGGCCCCGAGCTGGCCGAACCCAGGCCCGCGCCGGGCACCATCCTCGGCCTGCGCGACGGCTTCCTGGCCTTCGCCTGCGCCGATTGCGAATACCTCGTGCCCTCCCTCAAGCCCGCCGGCAAGAAACTGCTGGCCGCCGAGGAATTCGCCCGCGGCTACCTGCCCGCCGCCCCCCGGCCGGACCGGGAGCCCGGCAAATCCGCATCGGACGGTTGACACACCGGCCCTGTGCTGGTGCAATATCCCTCCGGCGCGGCCCCCGCTCCACCCGCATCCGGGTTCCCCCCAGCCTGTAGCACGAAACGGCTTGCCCATGACCGGACCGGACTCCTCCCTCGCTGCCTTCGACCGCGACGACCAAAGCGCCGGCGCCGCGCGCAAGCGCCTGTTCATCGGGCTGATCACCGGCGCCTCGGCGCTGCTCTCCCTGCTCCTGCTGGCGCTGTGGGTGGTGCCCTTCGTGGGGCTGAACGCCCTGCATCCCGCCGCGCCGTGGGTGCTCGGGCTTTTGGTCGCCGCGGCCATCGGCCTGGTGGGCTGGGCCAGCCTGGGCCTGGTGCTCAACATCCTGCTCGGGCGCAGCCTGCCCTTCTCGCGCCGCCTGCGCGGGCTGACCATCAAGCTCTTCCTGCCGCTCATGGTCCTGCTGGGCAAGGCCCTGGGCATATCCAAGGAGCGCGTGCGCTCCTCGTTCATCAAGGTCAACAACGAGCTGGTGCAGCACGAAGCCGGGCGCTACACGGGCAAGGACATCCTCCTGCTCATGCCCCACTGCCTGCAAAACTCGCGCTGCGACATGCGCCTGACCTACGACATCAACAACTGCAAGCGCTGCGGCAAATGCCCCATCCGCGACCTGCTGGCCCTGACCGAGCACTACGGCGTGCACCTGGCCATCGCCACCGGCGGCACCATCGCCCGGCGCATCGTGGTCCAGCTCCGGCCCAGGCTCATCATCGCCGTGGCCTGCGAACGCGACCTGTCCAGCGGCATCCAGGACACCTACCCCCTGCCCGTGTTCGGCGTGCTCAACGAGCGCCCCCACGGCCCCTGCCTGGATACCGGCGTGTCCCTGCCCCTGGTGGAACGCGCCCTGCAACGCTTCCTGGCCGATCCGCCCGCCCCGCGCGGCCTGCCCATGGCCTCCGAAGCCGCGGCCCCCGGGCCCCAGGCCCGGCCCGGCGCGGGCCAAGGCGCCTGATCTTGCCCCGGCCGCCCCGTTCCGCCGCCCCGGCCCTGCCCCCCGCGCGCCGGGCCGCCCTGCTGGCCCTGGACCGCTGCCTGCGCGGACAGGACATCCAGGCGGCCCTGGACGCCGCCCTGGGGGCCGTTTTCACCCCAACCGGGGCCCCAGGCCGCCAGGAGCCCTCCAAGACCGCCACAGCCGACGCCCTGGACGCCGCCCTGGCCACGGAGCTGGCCTACGGCACCCTACGCCGCAAGCCGAGCCTCGATTTCATCCTCGCCACCCTGCTGCGCGACCCGCAGGCCCTGCCCGCCGCCATGCACCTCGTCCTGGCCGTGGCGGCCTACGAGATACTCTTCCTGGACCGGATTCCGGCCTACGCCTCCACCCACTGGGCCACCGAACACGTCAAGACCGCCATCAACCCCCGGCTGGGCAAGGTCTGCAACGCCGTGCTGCGCCGGGTGGCCGAGCTGGGGCCCGGCGGCCCGGACGACGCCTTCTTCCGCCAGCCCCCCCTGGCCCATGAGAAGGCCCTTTGCCCCGGCGGAGCGGGGGACGAGGCCCTGTTCCTGGCCCGGCGCTTCGGCGTGCCCCACTGGCTGGCGGCCCTGTGGCTCGAGGCCTGCGGCCCCGGGGCCGCCAGGCTCCTGCTGGCCGCCACCTGCCAGGCTCCGCCCCTGGGCCTGCGCTTCCGGCCGCAGGTGCCCGGCGCCGCCGAGCGCCTGGCCAGCCTGGCCGCGCAACCCTGCTGCCTGGCCGCCACCGCCTGCGGCGTGGCCCTGGCCAGCCCGCCGCCCGACCTCGCCGATATCCTCGCCAGCGGGCAGGCCGTGCGCCAAAGCCTCGCCGGACAGGCCGCCCTCGAAGCCCTGGGCGCCGCCTCCTGGCCCCGGCCGGTCTGGGACGCCTGCTGCGGCCGGGGCGGCAAGAGCCTGCTCCTGGCCGACGCCGCCCCGGGCACCATCCTGGCCAGCGACCCCAACGCCCGGCGCCTCGCCGGGCTGAACGCCGAACGCCGCCGCCTGGCCGCCACCGCCGTGGCCCCCTTCCGCGCCCGCGCCGAGGCCTTCACCCCCCGCAGGCCCCTGTCCGCCATTCTCCTGGACGCGCCCTGCTCGGGCCTGGGCGTCCTCAGCCGCCGCCCCGACACCCTGCTGCGGCGCACCCCCAAGGATGTGGCCGACCTCGCCCGCGTCCAGGCGCGGCTGCTCCGCCACGCCGCCTCCTGCCTCGCGCCCGGCGGCCTGCTCGCTTATGTCACCTGCACCATCTCACCCGCCGAGAACCAGGCCCAGCTCGACGCCTTCCTGGCCGCCCAGCCCCGCTTCCGGCTGAGCGCCACCCACCAGACGCCCCCGGAATCGCCCCTGGCCGAATTCTTCTTCGCCGCCCTGCTCGAACGCGCAGACTAAACCCGGAGCAACGCCCACCTCAAAACCACCACCACAACCCCGACCACAAACAACACCCCGGCCCAGCCCCAAAAAAACAGACCAGATTCCCACTCGAAATCCGGTCCTGCCCTTTCGGACAAACGTCCACCCCAAGCCCCCGCCCCAAACCCCCTCCCCAAAAGCCTCCGCCCCAAAATCTTTCCCACCCCCAGGCCCCCGCCCCAAAACCCTCCCCAACCCACCCAACCCACCCGGCCCGGAGCCGCACGGCGTTTCGCCGTGCGGCTCCGGGCCGGAATGCGGGGTCCAGGGGCCGTTGGCCCCTGGTGGGGGTGCAGGGGGCGAAGCCCCTGCCCGGGGGTCCGGGGGGCGGCGCCCCCCGGCGGCTGGCGTCAGATATCGAGGTCGCCGACCATGAGCGCGTTGCGTTCGATGAATTCGCGGCGCGGCTCTACCTGGTCGCCCATGAGGCTGGAGAAGAGGTCGTCGGCTTCGACGGCGTCTTCGATGGTGACCTTGAGCAGAGTCCGTTTTTCCGGGTTCATGGTGGTTTCCCAGAGTTGTTCCGGGTTCATTTCGCCAAGGCCCTTGTAGCGTTGGATGCCGATGCCCTTGTTGGCCTCTTCGAGCACTGCGCCCTGCAGGGCGAAGATGTCGGCCAGTTCCAGCTGTTCGTCTTTCTTGACGAGGGTGAAGCGCTGGCCGCCGCAGGCTTCGGCGATGGCGCAGAGGGTTTCGTGGGCGTGGCGGTACAGCTTGGAGTTGAAGAATTCGACGCCGATGCGCGTACGGTGGCCCTTGCGGTCGTCGAAGACGACATAGCGCCTGGTTTCCAGGTCGTCGTCGGAAATTTCCAGTTCCGGG
The DNA here is from genome assembly GCF_023230885.1 of Desulfocurvus sp. Taxonomy (GTDB): domain Bacteria; phylum Desulfobacterota; class Desulfovibrionia; order Desulfovibrionales; family Desulfovibrionaceae; genus Desulfocurvus. The sequence continues at coordinate 10,681 of NZ_JALNWM010000004.1, forward strand.
TCCCAGCCCTGGGCGGCGATGTATTTTTCGAAGCCGATCCATTCGCCGTTGGTCAGCGAGGTGGGGGTCAGGCGGGTTTCGAAGCCGATGATGGCCTTGAAGAGGGCCTTGGATATGGCCACGTTTTCGGCTTCGCGGGTCTTGTCCTGGATGGAGCCGATCTGTTCGACGAGGGTCACGAGGCTGTCGGCGGTGAAGGTCGCGCCGTTTTCGGCCCGGATTTCCATATCCCCGGCCACGCGGCCCAGCAGGTAGCCGACGAATTCGTTTTCGTCGGAGATGTATTGCTCCCATTTGCCCTTGTGGATGCGGAACAGGGGCGGCTGGGCGATGTAGAGATTGCCGCGCTCGATGAGCCCCGGGTACTGGCGGAAGAAGAAGGTCAGCAGCAGGGTACGGATATGGGCGCCGTCGACATCGGCGTCGGTCATGATGATGATCTTGTGGTAGCGCAGGCGGTCGTAGTCGGTGTCCTCCTCGCCGACGCCGGCGCCCATGGCGGTGATGAGGGCCTTGATTTCCTTGTTGCCGAGCATCTTGTCGAAGCGGGTTTTCTCGACGTTGAGGATCTTGCCGCGCAGGGGCAGGATGGCCTGGATGCGCGGGTCGCGGCCCTGCTTGGCCGAACCGCCTGCGGAGTCGCCCTCGACGATGAACAGTTCGGATTCCTCGGGGCGTTTGGTCTGGCAATCGGCGAGCTTGCCGGGCAGGGCGTTGTCGGACAGGGCGCCCTTGCGGCGCACGAGGTCCTTGGCCTTGCGGGCGGCTTCGCGGGCGCGGGCGGCGTCCACGACCTTTTCGACGATGCTTTTCACGTCCTTGGGATTTTCGGCGAAGAAGGTGTTCAACCGGTCGTAGACGATGGCGGAGACCAGGCCGGTGACCTCGGAGTTGCCGAGTTTGGTCTTGGTCTGGCCTTCGAACTGCGGGCGAGAGAGCTTGACGCTGACCACGGAGGTCAGGCCTTCGCGCACGTCGTCGCCGGTGAGTTTGGTCTTGAGTTTCTTGGGCAGGTCGGATTTTTCGATATAGTTGTTGATGGCCCTGGTGAGTGCCGTCTTGAAGCCCACCAGGTGCGTCCCGCCTTCCTTGGTACGGATGTTGTTGGCGAAGGTGAGTACGTTTTCCTTGTAGGTCTGGTTGTATTGCAGGGCGAAGTCGATGGCGACGTTGTCCTGTTCCCCGGCGCCGGAGATGATTTCGTGGACACTGCCGGACCCGGTGTTCAGGTCCTTGACGAACTGGAGGATGCCGCCTTCGTATTTGAAACTTTCGCGGCGCTGGGTGCGCTCGTCGCGGAAGTCTATCTCCAGGCCGGAGTTGAGGTAGGCCAGTTCCTGGAAGCGTTTGCGCAGGATGTCGTAGACGAACTGGTTGACCTCGAAGATCTCCTCGTCGGGCCGGAAGCGGACGATGGTTCCGGTATCCATTGAGGAGTCGATATCCTTGAGCTGGGTCACAGGCACGCCGCGTTCGTACTTCTGGTAGTACTTGCGCCCGTCGCGCTGGACGGTGACCTCGAGGTATTCGGACAGGGCGTTGACCACGGAAACGCCCACGCCGTGCAGGCCGCCGGAGACCTTGTAGGACTCGTTGTCGAACTTGCCGCCCGCGTGCAGCACGGTCATGACGACTTCGACGGCCGGGCGGCCCTCCTTGGGATGGATGTCCACGGGGATGCCGCGGCCGTTGTCCATGACGGTGACGGAGTTGTCCAGGTGCAGGTTGACCACGATCTTGTCGCAGTATCCGGCCATGGCCTCGTCGATGGCGTTGTCGACGACTTCGTAGACCAGGTGATGCAGCCCGCGGATGTCCGTCGAGCCGATGTACATGGCCGGGCGTTTGCGCACGGCGGAGAGGCCTTCCAGCACGGTGATGCTGTCGGCCGTATATGTGTTCTTGTTTCCGTTCTGGGTCATTGAGTGTTTCTACCTCTTGATGTGCTGCGGCCCGGCTAGTTGCCGTCCTCTTCGCTGTAGTAGGTCTCCTCCACGATCTTCATCGGCATGATGATGACCTGGTAGTCGGAGTCGTCCGCGCCGACGATGCCGCAGGGGCCTTCGGCTCCGGTCAGGCGGAAGGTGACCTTGTCGGACTGGAAGTGGTTCAATATCTCGACGAGGTTGCGTGTGGGGAAGGCTATCTTCTTCAGATCGCCGGAGAACTCAACTTCCAGGGATTCCGAGGCCGTGCCCACGTCCTGGCCCTGGCTGTACAGGGTCAGCTCGTTTCCGGCGAACTGGAAATAGGTGCAACGGTTGTTGTCGGTATTGAAGATCATGATGCGTTCCAGGGTGTCGATCATTTCCAGGCGGTCGACCATGAGCTGGCAGACGCCGTCCTCGCGGATCTTGGACAGGAACGCGTTGTAGTCCGGATACTGGTAGAACGACAGCGGCAGGCTGAACTGCTCTTTCTTGTCCGCCGTGCGGAAGAACAGCCGCTTGTTGTCGATATTCATTTCTATTTCATCGGCCGAGAGCCATTTTTTCAGCTCGGCCAGGAACTTGCGTTGGATGAGCACCCCGCCGTCGGGCAGCAGGGCGCGCAGGTCGTCCTGCAGGAAGCGGGTCATGGCGAACTGGTGGCCGTTCAGGCCGCAGGCCTCGATGTGCTCGGTGGTCTTGGAGGAGGTCAGGTTCATGCAGGCAATGGCCTCCATGGTGTCCTCCTCGCTGATGCAATAGGCCGTACGCTCGATGAGATCCTGGAGGAAATCGCCGGACCAGAACACCGACCCCGCCTCGGGGAACTCCGAAAAATCGGTGAACCAGCTGGCCTCGTTGGTGGGCAGCTTGTACTTGCGGCTGTTCTGCTGGATGGACAGCTGCTGGCCGTCCTGGTCCACGCGCAGGGTGATCTGCCCGGGGGGCAGCTTGCGGATCAGGTCGTAAAAGGAGCGGCCCTGGACGCCCACAAGCCCCTGCTCCACGATCTCGGCGTTGTACCAGCCGCAGAATTCCAGGTTGGAGTCGGTGGACATGATGCGCAGGGCGTCGTTCTCCACCTTGAGCCAGATGGTGCGCAGCACCGCCGCCCCGGTCTTGGCGGGGATGATGGCGGCCGATTTCTGGAGCCCCTCGATGATGTCGTCCCTGAAGACCTTGAGGTACATCGCGCTCTCCTTGTTCTTCTGCTCTTAATTGCTGATTAGTAAAATTGGTGGTGGAAGTAGGGCTGTCCGTGGTGTTCCTTTCTTCGGTAAGTCCCTATTTCAAAACATTTTTATAGCGCATTCAGATGTGCGTTCCCCGGCGCCTTGCGCCGCCTTGCGCACACTGCCCCGCAGCCCTAGCCCCGCGAGAGGCACTTGCGCTTGAGCAATGTCACTATGTTTTTCATTTCGGAGTTATCCTCCTGCATTTTTTTGACTTTCTTGATCGCATACAAGGCGGTGGAGTGGTCGCGGCCGCCGAAGAGCCGCCCCAGGGCCGGATAGGAGCTGCCGATGAGCTCGCGACACAGGAACATGGCCATCTGCCGTGCGCGGACCACGCGGTTGTGGCGCCGGTTGCCGATCATGTCCTTGCGGTCCACCTCGAAATGCTCGGCCACGGTTTCGATTATCACCTCGGGGCGGATCTGCTTGCGCGCGGTGCCCGCCGTCTGCGAGAGGATCTGCTCGAAGTCGCGGTCGGTGAACGTTTTGTTCACAAACTCTTTATACGCGTAAAATTTAAGAAGAATACCTTGCAGGAAGCGCAGGTCGGTGAACCGCTGGGCCAGGTTCAGGACCTGCTCCCGGGTCAGGTTGATGCGCTTGAGCCGACAATACTGCTCGATGTAGCGGACGCGGATGTCCAGGTCGGGCCGCTTGAGGTTGACGATCAGCCCCCACTCCAGGCGGCTCTTGAGCTTGGGGTCCAGGAACTCATAGGACGGCAGCTTGTCCGAGCAGCAGAAGATCATCTGTTTCTTGTTGTCGTAGAAATAATTGAAAAGATTGATAAGCTCTGTCTGGAAACCCTTGTACTTCTTGATGAGCTGGAATTCGTCGATGAACAGGAAGCGGTACTTGTAGACGTGGTTGCGGGCCTTGAACCGGTCGTTGTCGAAATCGCCGTTGTAGAGGTTGTAGAGGTCCTCCACACTGCCGAAGAATACGCTTTCGGGGCTGAATTTCTTGCTGACCTCGTTGGCGATGGCCTTGATCAGGTGCGTCTTGCCCGAACCGGCCTCGCCGCTGACAATGAACGGATTGAAAATGATGTCGTTCTGCTTGGCCACCTCGCGCGCCGTGGTCAGCGGGAAGAAATTTTTCTTGTTGGTCAGGAAGCTGTCGAAGGTGAACTGGTGGCCGAAAGGAAAATCGATGGACTTGCCTTCCGCCGCATGCGCCTCGGCGCCGGGGTCCGCCGGCGTCGCGCTCTGGTAGTGCAGCACATAGCCCGGGCCGAAGAACGTGTGCAACTCCTGCTCGAACCGCTCCTGTACCGCACCCTGGAACCACTGGGCGAAAAAGGCGTGGGGAAAGCCGATGCGCAGGTGCTTGTCCTGCTCGCTGACCTCCAGGCGCAAGGGATCGAACCAACGCTTCAACTCCTGCGCGGAGTAGGCCTTGTGCAGATGCTGACGGAGGGTTTCCTTGAGTTGGGAGTTCATGGAGTCCATGCCTGGGCAATAGTCCCCGGCGCGCGTTCGTGTGTGCGAAGATGCTGCAAAAACAGTGTGTTGAAAAGGGCCTGATCGGGCGCCCGGCAACTGGTGATTTATACTCCAAAAGGGCTCGCAAGCCAAGCGCTTTGCCGCCTTGCGGGTATGAACCCCTCCCGGGGGGCTGTGGAAAAAAGCCGTTGCCTTCACCCCTGTTTTCAGCCAGCATGAACGGCCCCGGGGCTCTGGCCACGGGAAAATCGATCACAGGACACAGGAGACTTTCATGGGCAGCTTCAAGGTCAACAAAACCATCGCCGAGATCAACGCGCGCATCCGCTCCGGCAAGGCCGTCGTGCTCAACGCCGAGGAAATGATCGAGGTCGTCAGGAAAAGCGGCAAGGAAAAAGCCGCCAAGGAAGTGGACGTCGTCACCACCGGCACCTTCTCGCCCATGTGCTCCTCCGGCCTGCTGTTCAACATCGGCCAGAAAAATCCGCCGACCATCAAGTGCTCCAACGTCTGGCTCGGAGGCGTGCCCTGCTACGGCGGCCTGGCCGCTGTGGACTCCTATCTCGGCGCCACCGAACCCACCGTCGACGACCCCCTGAACAAGGTCTACCCCGGACAGTTCAAGTACGGCGGCGGGCACGTCATCGAAGACCTCGTGCGCGGCAAGGCCGTCCACCTGAAAGCCAACGGCTACGGCACCGACTGCTACCCGCGCCGTGACATAGACAAGGACGTGACCCTCGCCGACCTGCCCTACGCGCACCTGCTCAACCCGCGCAACTGCTACCAGAACTATAACTGCGCCGTGAACCTGACAAGCAGGCTCATCTATACCTACATGGGCCCCCTCAAGCCCAACGCGCGCAACGCCAACTACGCCACCGCAGGCCAGCTCTCGCCGTTGTTCAACGACCCCTTCCTCAAAACCATCGGCCTGGGAACGCGCATCTTCCTCGGCGGCGGCATCGGCTACGTCCTGGGCGCAGGCACCCAACACGTCAGCAACCCGCAACGCAACGAACGCGGCATCCCCCTGAGCCCCGCCGGAACCCTCATGCTCAAGGGCGACCTCAAAGGCATGGACGCCCGCTACCTGCGCGGCGTCTCCATGGTCGGCTACGGCTGCTCCCTCGCCGTGGGCGTGGGCATCCCCATCCCCATCCTCAACGAGGAAATGGCCTGGTTCACCGGCGTCGCCGACAGCGATATCCAGATGCCCGTGCGCGACTACGGGTACGACTACCCCAACTGCATGCCGCGCGTGCTCAAACACGTCACCTTCGCCGAACTCAAATCCGGGGAAATCGAACTCAACGGACAACAGGTCAAGACCGTGCCCATGACCAGCTATACCCTGTCCCTGGAAATAGCCGAGACCCTCAAACAATGGATCCTCGACGGCTCCTTCCTGCTCACCGAAGCCCAGGAAACCATTCCGTCCGAATAAACCCGGGGGGCGCCGCCCCCCGGACCCCCCGGGCAGGGGGCGTCGCCCCCTGCACCCCCACCAGGGGCCAACGGCCCCTGGACCCCGCATTCCCGGCCCGGAGCCGCACGGCGAAACGCCGCGCGACCCCGGGCCGGGAGGCGCAGGGAGCCGGAAGAAAACGGGGAAGCAGGAAGAGCGCCAGCCCTAAAGCAGCGGGCCGGATTCCCGAAAGGAAATCCGGCCCGCTGCTTTGGGGCTTAACCATGAGGGGGATACCCCCGGAGCCCAGGAGGGGCCGCCCCGGCCTTCTTTGGGCGGCGGAGCCTGTCCCTGTGCCCCCGTCCCGCAAGGGCCCCTTTCCCGGGGAAACGGGCCTTGCCGTGTCCCTGCCTCCGGGGCTCTCGTCCGGGTTTGCGGGGCCCTGTTATCCCGACTGGCCGCACCCGTTCCCGGAGCGTGGAGCCCGCCAAAAGAGCGCATTTTGGGGGTGAGGGGGGTGAGGGTCCGGGAGAGGGGGGAGCGGGGGGCTTTTGGCGCCGGAAAAAGACCCCCGCTCCCCCCTCTCCCGGTCTTCGGCCTGCGCCCCGCACACCGGCCCGGGTGGACCGGGGCGCGGGGCGCAGGTGATCAGATGACCTTGTTCAGGGCGTATTCGATGATGGCCTGTGCGCCTTTTTCGCGCAGTGCGGGGATCAGGTCGCGCACGGTGGAGGAGGCCACGACGATTTCGACGGACAGCCAGGATTCGTCCATGAGGTTGGCGACGGTGGGTGAGTTGGCTGCGGGCAGGTGGTCGAGGATGTCCTTCATGCGGTCCTTGGGCACGTTCATTTTCAGGCCGACCAGGGATTCGGCGTCCAGGGCGCCGTGCAGGAGCATGTCGATCTGTTCGATCTTTCTGCGCTTGGCCGGGTCGTTCCAGGCGGCCTTGTTGGCGATGAGCTGGGTGTTGGTCTGCATCAGCTCGGCGATGATGCGCAGGCCGTGGGCCTTGATGGTCGTGCCGGTTTCGGTGACTTCGACGATGGCGTCGGCCAGGCCCTCGACGACTTTGGCCTCGGTGGCGCCCCAGGAGTATTCGACCTCCACGGGGATGCCCGCGCTGGCGAAGTAGTTGCGGGTGAAGTTGCACAGTTCGGTGGCGATCTTCTTGCCTGCCAGGTCTTCGGGGCGTTTGTAGGGCGAGTCGCCGGCCACGGCCAGCACCCAGCGCGCCGGGCGGTTGGAGACCTTGGAGTAGATCAGGTCGGAGACGACGACCACATCGGAGGTGTTTTCCAGGACCCAGTCCTTGCCGGTGAGGCCCAGGTCGAGGGTGCCGCTGGCCACATAGCGCGACATTTCCTGGGCGCGGCACATGGAGCAGCGCAGTTCGGGGTCGTTGACCTCGGGGAAGTAGTTGCGGTGGTGCTGGCGGATCTTCCAGCCCGCGCGGGCGAGCAGGGCGATGGTGGCGTCCTGCAGGGAGCCTTTGGGGATGCCGAATTTGACCAGGGCGCCGTTGTTCTGGGGAGCGGACATTATTTGTAGACCTCCTTGGGGTCGAAGACCAGGGGCGAGCAGGTGTTCACGTCACCGCCGCGCAGTTCACGATAGAAGCAGGAGCGGTAGCCCTTGTGGCACGCCGCTCCGCCGACCTGTTCGATCATCAGCACCACGGTATCGTCGTCGCAGTCCAGGCGGACGGCCTTGACCTTTTGGACGTGGCCGCTGGTGCCGCCCTTGTGCCACAGTTCCTGGCGGCTGCGCGACCAGTAGTGGGCCTCGCCGGTGGCCAGGGTCTGTTCCCAGGCCTGGCGGTTCATGTAGGCCAGCATGAGCACTTCGCCGGTGTCGGCGTCCTGGGCGATGGCGGGCACGAGCCCGTTCATTTTTTCGAAGTCGGGGCAGAAATCCGGTCTGGTCATTGTGCGTTGTCCTTGTCGCAACGGGTTGTGCGGCGGTCGTGTTCCGCCTTGAGCTGGCCGCAGGCGGCGGCGATGTCCTGGCCTTTGCTGCCCCGGATGGTGGCGGTAAGCCCCTTGACGTGCAGCATTTTTTCGAAGGCCAGGATATCCATGCGTTCCGGGCTGTCATACAGCGCCCCTGGCGACGCGTTGAAGGCGATGAGGTTGACCTTGGCCTTGCGCTGGCCCAGCAGGCGCACGAGCTGGCGCGCGTGTTCGGGCTGGTCGTTCACGCCGCGCAGCATGATATACTCGTAGGTGATGCGCTGGCGGGGCCGCAGGGGGTAGCGGTCCAGGGCGGCCATGAGTTCGTCCAGGGGCGCCAGGGCCGCGGCGCGCGGCATGAGTCGCGCGCGCAGTTCCTGGGTCGGCGCGTGCAACGAGACGGCGAGCATGGCCAGGCCGCTGTCTCCGAGCACCTCCAATCCTTTGGGCACGCCGCATGTGGACACGGTGATCCTGCGCGGGGAAAAGTTGAGGCCCTTGTCGTGGCCCAGGGCCGTGAGGCTTTTCATCAGTTCATCCAGGTTCAGCAGCGGTTCGCCCATGCCCATGAACACGAGGTTCTTCAGCTGGTCCGGGTCCTGGCCCTGCTCGGCCAGGTAATGCTGGGCCACCAGGATCTGGCCGAGGATTTCGCCCGCGGTCATGTTGCGCACAAGGCCCATCTGTCCGGTGGAGCAGAAGGTGCAGGCCATGGGGCAGCCCACCTGGGACGACAGGCACTGGGTCAGGTGGGTGCGCTCGGGGATGAGCACCGTTTCCACCAGGGCGCCGTCGTGCAGGCGCAGCAGCAGCTTGACCGTGGTGTCGGCGCTGACCTGGACCTCGGCCACCTCGGGCCAGGAGATGGTTGCGCGGGTGGCCAGGGCCGTGCGCAGCTCCTTGGAGAGGTTGGTCATTTCCGCCACGTCGCGGCAGCGTTTTTGCCACAGCCATTGCCAGAGCTGTTCGGCCCGGTAGGCGGGTTGGCCGAGGTCCGCGAGCAGGGCTCCCAGTTCGGCCAGGGTCAGTTCGATGAGGTTCACCATGTTGTTTTCCGGGCCCGGGGCGCCCGGCGCCCCGGAAGCCGGGTGGCCTCCGGGGCGCTGGGGCGGGCGCGGGCGGCGCCGGCTAGCCCAGGGCTTCGCGTTCCTGGTAGCGGATGACGAATTCCACGGCGTCGGGGATGGAGGTGACCTCCCCGGCCACCTGGGCCTTGAGCAGGGCCTCGCGGATGACGCCCACCGCCGGGCCGGGCTGCAGTCCGGCGAAGTCCATGATTTCGTTGCCGTTGAGCAGCGGTTCGAGCATTTCCTCGGGGGTGTCCGTGCGCTCCAGCATTTTCATGTTGTGGTTGAATTCCGTGTAGTTGCCGCCACGGGCCTTGACCTTGGCCCGTTCGATTTCCATCAGCCGGGGGTATTCGTCCAGGGCCTTGAAGCGCCGGATGCCCCGGTCGGTGAGCATGTAGCTAAAGCGCCTGTGGTGGCGCACCAGGTGGCAGACCAGGTCGATTTCCCCGGGGGAGAAGCGCAGCCGGTTCAGGATCTTGCGCGTGACCTTGGCCCCCACGCGGTGGTGCTGGTAGAAGGTCCACCCGTCGTCGAAGAACTCGGCGGTGTAGAGCTTGCCCACGTCGTGGAACAGGCAGGACAGGGTGCCCAGCCAGTCGAAGGGCAGCTCCTCGGGGTAGTGGCGCATGACGGCCAGGGTGCGGTCGAAGACGGTTTCCCATTCGGTGTCGCTTCTGCGCTGGCGTACGCGCGAGAGCGCGGCCACCTCGGGCAGCAGCCCGTGCAGGATCATGGAATCGAAGAGCAGGCGCACGAAGTCGGCCATGTTTTCGGCCTCGACCTTGCGCCATTCGTTCATGATGTCCGACACGGAAACGTAGTCCAGCACGCGGCGGGCGCCGCGCAGGATGGCCATCCAGGAGTTGGGCTCGATGGGCAGGTGGTAGTTGGCGGCAAAGCGCATGGCGCGCACGGCGCGCAGGTAGTCGCGCTTGAGGGTTTCGTCGGGGATGCCCGAGAGCTTGACCTCGCCCCCGTCCAGGTCGTCGAAGCCCTGGGTGTGGACCTCGGTTTCGGGGATGTAGGGGCAGGCCATGTTGTGCGGGACTTCGCCGCGCTCCTGGAGCTTTTGCAGCAGCCGGGGGGTGACGCGGGCGACGCATTCCTCGGGGTGCGAGCCGTTTTCGATATCCGTGGGGTAGAAGCGGTAGAGCACGCCGTCGTCGCGCAGCTTGGCGAAGGCCATGACCGCGTCGGAGCGTTCGATGGTCGGGAAGAGCCGGTCCAGGCCCTTGAAATCGATATCCGTGGCGATGTCCAGTTCGATGAGTCCGTCCGCGTCCTGCACCAGCCGTTGCATCCTGGCGTTGACCACATAGGCGTCGTAGCCGTTGCGCATGAGGGTCTTGCAGATGGATATGGCCTCTTTATAGGGGTCGCTCATTCTGGTCTCCGGTTTGGCGGCGTCTTTTCGGGGGAGGTGAACTATAATGACAGGAAAGCCGGTCCGTCAAACGATTCGCACCCCGTCCACGAACAGGGCGTTGACCCGCCCGGGCAGGGTCTGGCCCATGAAGGGCGTGTTCTTGCCCTTGGAGCGCATCCGCTCGGGGGTCAATTCCCAGGGCGCGCCGGGGTCGTAGAGCACGAAGTCCGCCGGGTCGTCGCGGTTGAAGGCGCAGACGGGCAGCCCGAATATTTCCGCCGGGCGGTGGCACCAGGCGCGCAGGGCGGTTTCCATGTCCAGGATGCCCTCGTCGACCATGCGCATGGTCAGGGGCAGGGCGGTGTCCAGCCCGGAGATGCCGTTGGGCGCCTCGCAGAAGGGCACCTCCTTTTCGTGGGCCGCGTGGGGCGCGTGGTCGGTGACCAGGATGTCGATGACCCCGTCGCGCAGGGCCTGGCGCACGGCCAGCACGTCGTCCTGGGTCCGCAGGGGGGGGCTGACCTTGGCGGCGGTGTCGTAGCTGTGCACTGCCTCGTCGGTCAGCAGCAGGTAGTGGGGGCAGGTTTCGGCGGTGACGGGCACGCCCCGGCCCTTGGCCCAGGCCAGCAGCTCCACGGCCTGGCGGCAGGAGACGTGGGCGATGTGGATGGGCAGGCCCAGGTATTCGGCCAGCAGGATGTCGCGGACGACCTGCATGGCCTCTGCGGCCACGGGCTGGCCCTTGAGGCCCAGGCGCGAGCTGACCTCGCCCTCGTTGACCCCGGCTCCGGGGGCCATGTCCGGGTCCTCGCAGTGGTCGATGACGATCATGCCCGCGTCGGCGGCGTATTCCACGCCGCGGCGGAACAGCTCGGAGCTGCGCACGGGCAGCCCGTCGTTGGAGGCCGCGACGCAGCCCGCGCCGCGCATTTCGGCCAGCTCGGTCAGTTCGGTCCCGGCCAGCCCGCGCGTCAGCGCGGCCACGGGGAACAGGCGCGGGCCGTTCTTCCATGCGCGGCGGGCCTTTTCGAGCATCATCCGCGTCACGGCGGCCTCGTCGTTGGTGGGCCGGGTGTTGGCCATGCACATGATGTTGGCGAAGCCGCCCTGGGCGGCGGCGCCCAGGCCGGAGACGATGTCTTCCTTGTACTCGAAGCCGGGGTCGCGCAGGTGGACGTGGCAGTCGGTCAGGGCGGGCAGCAGCAGCGCCCCGCCGGCCGGGATCTTTTGCGCGCCGGTGTACATGTAGTTGCCGGTGGGCCGCAGCTCGAGGATGCGGCCTTCGGCCACGAGCACGTCCACGTTTTCGCCCCGCCAGCGGGCGCCCTTGACGACGAATTCGGGGTTGGACACGGGGGCCTCCCTAGTCTTTGCGGGTCAGGAACAGGAACAGCAGGGCCATGCGCACGGCCACGCCCGAGGCCACCTGGTCCAGGATCAGGCTGTCGGCGTCGTCGGCCAGGTCCGAGGCGATTTCCACGCCGCGGTTGATGGGCCCGGGGTGCAGCACCTTGGCCCCGCCCTTGGCCTTGCGCATGGCGCGGCGCGACAGGCCCCAGGTCTGGGCGTATTCGCGCAGGCTGGGCAGCAGCCCGTCCTGCTGGCGCTCCAGTTGCAGCCGCAGGCACATCACGGCGTCGGCGCCGTCCACGCCGCTGTCCAGGTCGTGGCAGACGGTCACCGGCCAGGAATCCAGGCGCGGGGGCAGCAGCGTGCGCGGACCGCAGACGCGCACCGTGGCGCCCAGGCGGGTCAGCAGGTTGACGTTGGAGCGGGCCACCCGGCTGTGGGCGATGTCGCCCAGGATGGTCACCGTGCGCCCGGTGAAGTCGCCGCCCCAGGCCCGGCGCAGGGTGAAGGCGTCCAGCAGGGCCTGGGTGGGGTGGGCGTGCCAGCCGTCGCCCGCGTTGATCACCGAGCAGTTCAGCCGTTCGGCGATGAAGCGCGCCGCGCCCGAGCGCGAGTCGCGCAGGACGATGGCGTCGGGGTTCATGGCTTCCAGGGTCCAGACGGTGTCCTTGAGGCTTTCGCCCTTGCTCAGGCTCGACCCGCTTTTGGCCAGGGAAAAGCTGTCCGCCGACAGGCGTTTGGCGGCCACGTCGAAGCTGGTCTTGGTCCGCGTGCTGGGCTCGGCGAAGAAGAGCACCACGCTTTTGCCCTTGAGGGTCGGGACTTTTTTCACCGGGCGCCGGTTGATCTCCATGAAGGAGTCGGCCGTCTCGAAAATCCGCTCCACGTCTCCGGTGGAGAGGTCGCAGACATCGAGCAAGTCCTTGTGGGTCCAGTGCATGGGGGGGTGTCCTCGCTGCTGGAAGGTGGGCCGCCCCGGGCGGGCGGGGGGCGGTCGGCGCGTCCGCCCGGCCCGGGCGGCGGCCAAAAAAATGCCGCCTCTGGCGGGCGGCTCGCGCGTTCTGGGGCGGGGAGGCCTCCGGCATCCCGTCTACGCCGCACGGATCGCTCCGTCCGGAACTATGCTGTACCCTGCAACCGCGCCGGGTTCAAGTGTTCCGTACAACTGTTCGGCGCCCAGCAGCCGCGCGGGATTCAGGGTCATCCATTCCAGGGCCCGGAAAAATCCCGGGCCGTCGGCCTCGCGCAACAGGGCGGCGGCCTCGTTCCACAGGCTGAGATCCTGGTTGGACGACAGGCCGTCGGTGCCCAGGCACAGGGGCACCCCGGCGCGGTCCAGCCTGCGCCAGGGTGCGCGGCCCACGGCGATGTATTCGTTGCTTCGCGGGCACAGGCAGACCGTGCAGCCCCGGGCGGCCAGGGTGTCGATGTCGCCGGGGTCGAGCTGCACGCAGTGCACGGCCAGGGTGCTCCTGTCCAGCAGGCCCAGGAGGTCGGCGTAGGCCACGGGGCGGCAGCCGGGGGCGGTCCAGTCCTCGGGCAGCACGCCCGCCTTGCGCAGCAGCCGGGCGAACTCGCCCTTGCCCGTGAGCATCTGCTCGGTTTCGTCGGGGTGCTCGGCCAGGTGCAGGGAGAAGGGCCGCCCGTGGCGCGCGCACCACTGGTGGGCCGCCCGCAGGGTTTCGGGGTGGGTGGAGTACAGCGCGTGCCCGGCGGCGGCCACGCGCTGGCGGGCCGGGTCGGGCAGCGCGTCCAGGTCCACGGGCCAGCGCAGGGCCCCGGCGTCGGCGAAGCCGAAGAACTCCACGGCCAGCAGCCCGCCGATGTTCGCGGCCTCCAGGGCGGCCGCCACCCGGGCCGTGTTGCGCGAGGTGATGTCGATGACGGCCACGGTGCCGCAGGCCTGCATCTGGGCGATGGCCTTGTCCAGGGCCAGCTGCGACAGCTTGCCCAGGGAGTTGCCGATCAGGCTGCGCAGCCAGGCCGTGAAGCCCTGGCCGCGCACGGTGCCCCCCGCCACATGGGACAGCTCCAGGTGGACGTGGGCGTTGATCAGCCCGGGGGTCACGGTGACGGGCCCCAGGTCCTCCACGGGGCCGGAGAAGCCGCGCAGCACAACGCTAGCCGGGCCCGAGGCGACCACCCGCCCGGCGTCGAACACCACGGCCCCGTCGTCCACGGGCGGACGGCGGGGGTGGATGACGATCTCCCTGGCTCGGATGGCGCGCATGGGCGGCATGGTAGCGGAAGATCCCGCCCGGGGGAAGGGGGGGCGGGGCCGTGGTCCGGCCCTAGTCGTCGTCCCCGTCGTCCGGGGGCTGGGGCGGCAGGGTGTCCTCGTCCTCGGCGTCCAGCTCCAGGTCTTCCTGGCGTTTGAGCAGCTCCTCGAAGCGGATGTCCGCGCCGAGGATGCCCTTGATGTTCAGGTCCTCGTCGTCCACCGGGGTGGCCACGGTCAGGCACAGCTTGCCCGTGAAGTGCGACTTGTAGAAGTCCGTGACGTGCATCTTGCCCGTGCGCATGGGCTCGACGAACCAGTCGCGGGTGGAGAAGTCGGTCTGGTGGTCGAAGGTCTTGTACTTGGGTTCGTCCTCGGGGTGGCACACGGAGCTGGCCACCAGGTGCCCCGTGGTGTCGATGAGGTAGATGTACTGGATGAAGGAATAGTCCTCCAGGAAGTCGTCCATGCAGCGTTCGACCTTGTCCGAGGACAGGCTCCTGATTTCGCAGTCCTGGGAGAGCTTGGTGATGATCTTGGCGGCCAGCTGGTGGGCGACCTTCTTCAGGTGCTCGAACTCGGAGACGAACAGCTCGGGCAGGTAGCGCTTGACCAGCACCTTCATCTCCTTGTTGGAGAAGGAGGTGGTCCGGCCGCGCTCGTAGGCGTCGGTTATGCGCTCGGCGATCTTGCCCACGGCGGGGTGGCGCTTGTCGATGGCGTCGGCCCCGCGCAGCTGCATGCTCTGGTTGATCCAGTAGGCCACCCCGGCGCGGCCCGACTTGTCGGTGATGATGATGGGCACCGGGCGGTTCAGGATGCGCCCGGTGTCGAAGATATTGTAGATTTCCTCGTTCTTGATCAGCCCGTCCACATGGATGCCCGCGCTGGTGGCGTTGAAGTCGCGCCCGGCGAAGGGGTAGTTGTCCGGGATGCGGTAATCCAGCTCGCGGGCGAAGTAGTCGGCGATTTCGGTGATGACCTCGGGGTGGGCCGCGTCGTCCTCGCCGGTGAGCGAGATGTATTCGATGACCAGCGCCTCGATGGGCGCGTTGCCCGTGCGCTCGCCAAAGCCGAGCAGGGTGCCGTTGGCCCCGGAGCAGCCGTAGAGCCAGGCCGTGGAGGCGTTGACCAGGACCTTGTGGAAGTCGTTGTGCCCGTGCCACTCCAGCCACTGCCCGGGCACCCCGGCCTCGTCGGTGAAGGCGCGCACGATCTTGGCCACCGAGCGCGGCAGGGCCGCCCCGGGGTAGGGCACGCCGAAGCCCAGGGTGTCGCACAGGCGGATCTTCACCGGCAGGCCGCTCTCCTCGGAGAGCTCCATCAGCTTGCGCGCGAAGGGGATGCAGAAGCCGTAGATGTCGGCGCGGGTCACGTCCTCGAAATGGCAGCGCGGGGTGATGCCCCATTCCAGGGCCGTGGAGACGATCTTCAGATAGTCCTCCATGGCCTGGCGGCGGTCCTTCTTGAGCTTCAGGTAGACATGGTAGTCCGACACCGAGGTCAGCATCCCGGTTTCCTTGAGACCCATGTCCTTGACGAGCTTCAGGTCGGCCTGGTTGGCGCGGATCCAGCCGGTGATCTCGGGGAACTTGTAGCCCTTTTCCAGGCAGCGTTCCACGGCGCGGCGGTCCTTTTCGGAGTAGAGGAAGAACTCGCTTTGGCGGATGAGCCCCGAGGTGCCGCCCAGGCGGTGGAGCATGTCGAAGATGGTTTCGATCTGCTTGACGGTATAGGGCGGGCGGGCCTGCTGGCCGTCGCGGAAGGTGGTGTCGGTGATGAACATGGGGTCGGCCGGGCGCGGCACGAGGAAGCTGTCGTCGAAGTTGATGCGCCCGATCTTGGAGTAGGGGAAGTTCTCGCGGTACAGCTCGGGGGTGTCCAGGTTCTGCAGGGCGTACTGCGTCTTCCAGCGGTTGAAATGCAAAAAGGGCATGGGGGCGGTTCCTCCTCGTGGGGGAGTGGGCTGTTTGCGGGCGGCGGCGCCGCCGGGTCATCATCCATCAGAACGGCCCGCGGGGCAAGGCGGCAGCGGGGGCGCGGCCCGGATTGCCGCTAGCGGGGCCCGGGGGCCAGGCTCTGGCGCTCCTCGCGGGCTTCCGGGCAGCCCGGGGCCAGGGCCTCGGCCCGGTCCAGGGCCCGGGTGGCCTCGTCGGGCCAGCCGCCCCGGCGCAGGCTGCGGGCCGCCAGCACATACATGCGCTGGGGCCGGGTGCCGTAGATGCGGCCCACGAGGTTCTGGTAGTCGGCCCCGAAGACCTCGCGCACCAAGTCGTTCTGGGCGAAGAGGAAGCGCGCCAGCAGCTCGTTGTCCGCGTGCAGGGGCAGGTATTCGGCGAACAGCCGCCGGCAGATGGACAGCAGGAAGCGGATGCGGTTGACCTCGCGCTGGATGCTCTCGTTGGTCTGGTCCAGGACGCCGAAGAGGTCGTCGCCGATGCTCGAGCCCCGCCCGTTGCGGTCCTGGTGGCGCATTTTGCGGAACCAGGGCGCGTAGGTCTGCTGCTGGTAGGCGTCCTCGCGCAGCTTCATGGCGTCGTGGAAGATGTAGCCCACGCTCCAGTCCAGAAACTGGCCCAGGCGCCGGGCCCCGGGGCGGTCGTCGTGCTTGAAGAGCACATGGGCCGTGTCCTTGAGGTGCCACAGCAGGCCCTTGTTCATTTCCTGGCCCAGCAGGTGGGAGAGCAGCGCGAAATCCACATGGCCGCTGCGGTCCAGCAGGCGGAAGCCCGATTCCAGCTCGCGGCTGGCGAGGCAGAAGTCGCGCAGCACGTCGCGCACGAACTCGGGCAGCTTGGCCGTGATCCACTTCTTGGACATGCGTGCTGGGCTCTCTTGCCCCTGGGGGCGGCGGCGCGTCCGGCGCCGGGCTATTCGTCCAGGTCCTGGGTGTGGCGGCAGGCCTTGTTGGGGCAGGCCAGGTGCCGCCCCCGGGCCTTGGTGCTCTTCTCTTCGAGGATGGGCGAGCCGCAGGCCGGGCAGGGCGTCTGCACCGGCTTGTTCCACAGGGCGTAGTCGCACTCGGGGTAGCGGCTGCACGAGAAGAACAGCTTGCCCCGGCGCGAGGACTTCTCCACCAGTTCGCCCTTGCCGCATTGCGGGCAGGGCACGCCCGTGGAAAAGGGCTCGGCGTAGGTGCAGTCGGGGTAGTTGTTGCAGGCGATGAAGCGGCTGCCCGTGCGCGCGTTCTTGATCACCAGGTCCCCGCCGCAGTCGGGGCAGGCGCGCCCGACCTTTTCGGGCTCGACCCGCGCGGCCTCGACGATCTCGATGCGGCCTTCCTCGTTGCGCGTGAAGTTCTTGGTGTTGCGGCAGTCGGGGTAGCCCGTGCAGGCCAGGAAGGTGCCCGCGCGGCCGAACTTGATGACCATGGGCTTGCCGCAGACCTCGCAGACGACCCCGGTGTCCAGCCCGGCCTTGACCCGGCGCATGTCCTTGCGGGCCTGCTCCAGGGCGGGGTAGAAGTCGGCGGTGAAGTCCTTGAGCAGCGCGATCCAGTCCTGCTGGCCGTCGGCGACCTTGTCCAGGCCCTCCTCCATGCCCGCGGTGAAGCCCACGTCCATGAGCTGGGGGAAGTGCTCGCTCAGCAGGTCGCTGACCACCACGCCCAGGTCCGTGGGCGCGAAGCGCTTGTTGACCTGCTCCACATACTCGCGGCCCAGGATGGTCGAGATGATGGCCGCGTAGGTCGAGGGGCGGCCGATGCCGCGCTCCTCCAGTTCGCGCACCAGGGATGCCTCGTTGTAGCGCGGCGGGGGCTGGGTGAACTTCTGCTCCTTGGAGAAGTCGGCCAGGGTCAGCTCCTGTCCGGGCTCCAGGCGCGGCAGCTCGTTGTCCGGCCCCTGCTCGTCGTCCTGTCCGCCCAGGACCCTGAGGAAGCCCGGGAAGAGCATCCGCTCGCCCGTGGCGCGCCACAGGGTCGTGCCGGCGGCGATGTCCACGGTGGTGTCCCAGAAGCGGGCGGCGGCCATTTGCGAGGCCACGAAGCGGCGCCAGATGAGCTTGTAGAGCTGGAACTGCTCGGCGGGCAGGGCGGCCTGCACGTCCTCGGGGGTGATGGCCACGTCCACCGGGCGGATGGCCTCGTGGGCGTCCTGGGCCGAGGCCTTGGTCTTGAAGTGGCGGGCCTTGGGCGGGTAGAACTCTGCGCCGAAGCGCTCGACGATGAACTCGCGGGCCGCGTCGCGGGCGTCGTCGGCGATGCGCACCGAGTCGGTACGCATGTAGGTGATCAGCGCGGTCAGGCCCCGGTCGCCGCCAAGCTCCACGCCCTCGTACAGGCGCTGGGCCGCGCCCATGGTCTTCTTGGCCGAGTAGCCCAGGCGGCGGTTGGCGTCCTGTTGCAGGGTGGAGGTGATGTAGGGCGGGGCGGGCTGGCGGGTGCGCTCCTTCTGGGCCACGTCGGCCACGACGAAGGGCCCCCTGCGGGCCTCGTCCTCCACGGCCTGGGCGGCCCGGGCGTCGCCCACCTCGGCCTTCTTGCCGTCGACCCGGGCCAGGTCGGCCACGAAGACGGGCGGCTCGGGCCCGGCCAGGGTGGCCCGCAGCACCCAGTACTCCTCGGGCACGAAGGCCAGGCGCTCCTTCTCGCGGTCCACGATGAGCTTGAGGGCCACGGACTGCACACGCCCGGCGGAGATGCCGCTCTTGACCTTCTTCCACAGCAGCGGGGAGACCTTGTAGCCCACCAGCCGGTCGAGCACGCGCCGGGCCTGCTGGGAGTTGAACAGGTCCTGGTTCAGCTCGCGGGGGTGCTCCAGGGCCTCGCGCACGGCCCGGGCGGTGATCTCGTTGAACTGGATGCGGCTTATGGCCTTGCTCTTGTCCTTGATCAGCTCGGCCACATGCCAGGCGATGGCCTCGCCCTCGCGGTCGGGGTCCGGGGCGAGGTAGACGTTGTCGGCCTTGGCCGCTGCGCTGGTCAGCCGGTCCACGACCTTTTCCTTGCCGCCGATGATGCGGTACTCGGGCTCGAAGGTGTCCTCGTCCACGCCCAGGGCCTTGGGCGGCAGGTCGCGGACATGGCCCACGGAGGCTTCCACGGCGTAGTTGCGCCCCAGGAACTTCTTGATGGTCTTCACCTTGGCCGGGGACTCGACGATGATCAGGCTTTTGCTCATAGATGAGGGTTCCGATAGCCGAAGGCCCGCCCCAAGGCAAGCCTTGCATTTCAAGATGAATTGGTGGACTTTCGCAATTTCGCGCGCAAGTGTATAGGGTATATCATCGCCGCGCGGAGTCAACCGGCCCGGCCCGGGCCGCCCCCAGGGAGCAGCAACCAGGCATGAGCACGAACGAAACGTCCTTCCGCTTCGGGACGGTGGCCCTGCTCGGGCCGCCCAACGCGGGCAAGTCGACCCTGCTGAACACCGTGCTCGGGCAGAAGGTGGCCATCGTCACCCCCAAGCCCCAGACCACGCGCAACCAGATCACGGGCATCCGCACCGAGGAGCGCGCGCAGATCGTCTTTCTCGACACCCCGGGCGTGCACCGCATGAAGGGGCGCATGAACCGTTTCCTGAACCTCGCGGCCTGGCAGGCCGTGGAGCGGGCCGACGCGGTGGTGGTCCTGGTCGACGCGGACCTCTACGCCAGGAAGCCGGCCCTGCTGGACAAGGAACTCGCGCCCCTGGCGGAGGGCGTGCGCCGCCTGGCCCAGCCGGTGCTCGTGGCGGTGAACAAGACCGACCTTGTGCGCGACAAGGCCGCGCTCCTGCCCGTGATGCGCGCCCTGGGCGAGCTGTGGCCGCAGGCCGAGCTGTTCCCGGTGTCGGCCGCCACGGGCCAGGGCGTGGCCGAGCTGCTGGACGCCGTGCGCCCCGCCCTGCCCGAGGGCGAGGCCCTGTTCCCCGAGGACCAGCTCTCCACCCTGTCCCTGCGCTTTTTGGCCGCCGAGGCCATCCGCGAGCAGCTCTTTCTGGCCCTGCGCCAGGAGCTGCCCTATTCCGTGGCCGTGGAGATCGAGCAGTGGGAAGAGGACGAGGACGGCCTGACGCGCATCGGCGGGCTGATCTGGGTCGGACGCGACAGCCACAAGGCCATGGTCATCGGCAAGGGCGGCCAGACCCTCAAGGCCGTGGGCCAGGCCGCGCGCCAGGAACTCAAGGCCCTGGTGGGCGGCAAGGTCCACCTGGAGCTGTGGGTCAAGGTCCGCCGCGACTGGACCGAGGACCCGCACTTCCTGCGCGGCCTGGGCCTGGGGGACTAGGGCGGGGTAATCGTGGGCGGCCTTCGGGCCGATAGGAACAAAAGGACCGGACTTGCGGGCCGCCTGCGCGCTGGCGGCCCGCAAAGACGCAAAGGAAGAAGAGGACAGTGCACGACGACATGCAAACGGATATCGCCCGGCGGCTGGCGGAGCTGCGCGGGGAGATCGGCGCGGCGGCGCGCGAGTCGGGGCGCCGCCCCGAGGATGTGACCCTGGTGGCGGTGTCCAAGTGGCACCCGGCGGCCGCCGTGCGCGCGGCGGCCCTGGCCGGGCAGCGCGACTTCGGCGAGAACTATGTGCAGGAGGCCCTGGCCAAGCAGGACGAGCTGGCCGGGCTCGGCCTGCGCTGGCACTTCACCGGGGCCTTGCAGAGCAACAAGGCCAAGTTTCTTCCCGGGCGCTTCGTGCTGGTGCATACCATCGACTCGGAGAAACTGGCCCGGACATTGCATGACCGCATCGCGGCAGCCTGCGCCCCGGTACAGGACGTGCTCATAGAGGTCAATCTGGCGCGGGAGAGTCAGAAAGCGGGCGTTGCCGAAGCCGACCTTCCCGGGCTGGCCGACACCCTGGCCGGCCTGGGGACCATGCGCCTGACCGGGCTCATGGCCCTCCCGCCCTTCGACCTGGCCCCCGAGGCCCGCCGACCGCTGTTCGCCCGGCTGCGCACCCTGCGCGAGGGCCTGGAGCGGCGCCTGGGCCACGGCCTCCCCGTCCTGTCCATGGGCATGACGGACGATTTCCGCCAGGCGATCCTGGAGGGGGCGACGGTGGTCCGGGTGGGCACGCGCATCTTCGGCGCGCGTCCGCGAAAGTAGGCAAACCGCAAGGGGCCGCGCAGGCAAGAGGGATTCATGGATCTCGCAACCGTAATCGGGCTGGTCATCTCCTTCGGCCTGGTGGCCGCGGCCATCATCACCGGCGGCACGCCGCTGATCTTCATCGACGTGCCGTCCATGCTCATCGTCTTCGGCGGCACCATCGGCGCCACCCTGGTCACCTTCCCCCTGCCCAAGATGCTCACGGTCATCGCCGTGACTCGCAACACGTTCTTCTCGTCCCTGGAGAGCCCCGCGGAGATCATCGAGAAGTTCATGGACTACGCCAACCGCGCCCGGCGCGAGGGCATCCTGTCCCTGGAGCCGATCATCAAGGAGATCGACGACTTCTATCTGCGCAAGGGCTTGCAGCTCACCGTGGACGGCCTGGAGCCCCAGACCATCCAGGAGGTGCTGGAAACCGAGATCCAGTACCTGGAGGAGCGCCACGAAACCGGCGCCGAGCTGCTGCTGACCCTGGGCACCTATGCCCCGGCCATGGGCATGATCGGCACGGTCATCGGCCTGGTGCAGATGCTCCAGACCATGAACGACCCCTCCACCATCGGCCCGGCCATGGCCGTGGCGCTGATCACCACCTTCTACGGCGCGCTGCTGGCCAACCTGGTCTTCAACCCCATGGCGGGCAAGCTCAAGGGGCGCAGCAAGGAGGAGGTCCTGCTCAAGGAGATGGTCCTGCTCGGCATCCTGTCCATCTCCAAGGGCGAGAACCCGCGCATCATCGAGGAGAAGCTGTCCAGCTTCCTGCCGCCCAAGGTCCGCAAGCAGGAAGCGGCCTAGGCCCGGAGCGCAGCATGGCCCGCAAGGAGAAGCAGGAAAAACCCCAGGGGCAGCCCGGCTGGCTGATCACCTTCTCGGACATGATGACCCTCATGCTGACCTTCTTCGTGCTCCTGGTGAGCATGGCCGTGCTCGACGAACGGCGCAAGCTGGTGGTCCTGGGGTCGATCATCGGCACCTTCGGCGTGGGCCGCCAGGGCCACGACGTGCTCTCCCAGCGCGACCGGCGCACCTCCGTGGAGCCCGGGCCCATGGAGATGGACAGCATCAACGACCTCGAGCCCCTGCGCGAGATGATCTGGGAGGACATCGAGGACGACCTGGACTTCGCCTCCAGCAAGTTCGTGCAGGTGTTCTCCATCCCCGACGACGTGCTCTTCGAGCCCGGGGGCGCGAACCTGCGGCCCCGGGGGCGGCAGATCCTGGAGGCGGCCCTGCCGGTGTTCCTCCAGGTGCGCGTGCCGCTGCTCCTGGCCGGGCACACCTCGACCCTGCGCGACGAGGAGCAGGAGTCCTTCCGCGTGGAGGACCTGGACCAGAGCATGGACCTTTCCTGGCGGCTGTCCTTCACCCGGGTGATGACGGTCTACCGCTTCCTGACCGCCGCGGGCATGGACCCGGAGATGCTGCGCGTGGAGGCTTTCGGCCGCTTCCATCCCCGGCACACGGTGCTGACCGCCGACGGGCGGCGCAAGAACCGCCGGGTGGACATCATCCTGGACAAGCGCAACGCGCAGTGGCAGGCGCACATGGGCCTTTTGCACCAGCCCGGGGCCGAGGAGGTTTTCGAGTACAAGGACTTCATCTTCCGCTTCGAGAACCGGGGGGCGCCCGGCGCGCCCGAGGGGCCCTAGGCCGTGGCCCGCAAGCGCAAGTCCAGCCCCGGGGCCGCCGGGGACGGCTGGCTGGTCACCTTCGGCGACCTGGTGACCCTGCTGTTGACGTTTTTCGTGCTGCTGCTCAGTATGTCCTCCATGGACCGCAGCGTGCTGACGCGCATCACGTTTTTCGCCGATGATGTCGGATTTCTGACAAACCGCAGCGCAGGGCTCATCCCCCAGCGGGTCCGGCTGGTCATCGACGCCCTGGACAAGCCCTGGGAAGTGCTCGAGAAGCAAAAGCGCATCAAGGACCTGCTGTTCCCCGAGGACGAGCTGCCCCCGGAGATCAGCCGCAGCACCCTGGACGCCAACCTCCAGGTGCTGGCCCGGCCCGAGGGCGTGGCCCTGGTGCTGACCGACGCGCTGCTGTTTCCCTCGGGCGGGTCGCGGCTCTCCGACGCGGCGCGCAAGATGCTGGACTCGGTCTACGAGGTGCTGCTGTTCATGCCCGCGCCGGTGAACGTGTCGGGCTACACCGACGACGTGGGCGGCGACGCGGCCGCCAACTACGTCCTGTCGGGCGAGCGGGCCCTGGCCGTGTTGGAGTATTTTTTGACCCGCGGGCTGCCGCCGGAGCGTTTTTCCGTGTCCGGCTACGGCCCGGCCTGGCCCATCGCCGACAACGCCACCGAGGCGGGGCGGGCCCAGAACCGCAGGGTGGAAATCCTGCTCAAGACCACGCCCTGGCTCGGCGCCTACGTCCAATAGCCGGGGCAGCGTCGCAACCAAGGAGGAACCATGGCCGACGAACAACTCGAAGCCCCCAAGGGCGGCAAGAAGGGCGGCAAGCTCAAGTGGATCATCATCGCCGTGGTCATCCTGGCCCTGCTTGGCGGGGCGGGCTTCTTCCTGCGCGACCAGATCATGGGCCTTGTGGGCATGGGGCCCAAGGCGGCGGAGCAGGGCGGCGAGGCCCAGTCCGCCGACCCGGCCGCCGCCGAGGCCGAGCCCAAGGACACCGAACTCGTGTCCCTGCCCACGTTCCTGGTCAACCTGGCCGACCCCCTGGGGCGGCGCTACCTGAAGCTGTCCATGGACGTGGAACTGCGCAACAAGGACGCCGCGGAAAAGATCAAGAAGAACGAGCCCAAGGTCCGCGACGCGGTGAACCTGCTGCTGTCGAGCAAGACCTTCGCCGACCTGTCGAGCATGGAGAGCAAGCTGGCCCTCAAGGACGAGATCGTCAGCAGGCTGAACCAGATCGTGGGCGGTTCCATGGTCCTTCGGGTCTATTTCACCGAGATGGTCGTCCAGTAGCCCCGGGGCGGCCCCAATCAGCAAAGAGGTGACGGCATGGAAAAGGATCTGGATCAAGACGCCCTGGCCGACGAGTGGGCCGCCGCGCTGGAAGAGAGCGGCGACCTGGACGCCGCCGCCGACGCCAAGGCCATGAAACCCTCGGGCGGCGGGCAGGACGACGACGCCCTGGCCGCCGAGTGGGCCGCGGCCCTGGCCAGCGAGGAAGAGGCCAAGATGGACAAGGAGTCGCGCCAGGCCGGGCTGGCCGCCCAGAGCACCGACGCGCGCTTCAAGGACCTGACCGAGGAGGCCAAGGCCCCCAGGCCCGACGGCGCCAAGCGCGACCTGGACTTCATCCTGGACATCCCCCTGGACGTGTCCGCCGAGCTGGGGCGCACCAAGCTGCTCATCAACGAGCTGCTCCAGCTGGGCCAGGGCTCGGTCATCGAGCTGAACAAGCTGGCTGGCGAACCCCTGGAGATCTATGTCAACGGCAAGCTCGTGGCGCGCGGCGAGGCGGTGGTCATCAACGAGAAGTTCGGCGTGCGCCTGACGGACATCATAAGCCCCATCGAGCGCGTGAAGCAGCTCGCCTAGGGGGAACCATGTCGCGTACGCGCATTGTCGCCCTGGCCGCCGCCGTCGCCTGGCCGCTGCGGGCCGGGCTGGCCCTGGCCGCCGAGCAGGCGGCCAACGCCACGGCCCAGGCGGCCAATGCCACGGCCCAGGCCCTGGACTCCGTCGGCCAGACCGCTTCCGGGGCCGCCGGGGCCCTTTCCGACGCCCTGGGCCCCGGCGCCGGGGAGGGCGTCAAAACCCTGCCCCAGGCCGGCGACATGACCGGCGCCCTGCTCCAGGTGGCGGGGGTGCTGTGCCTGCTGCTGGCCGTCATCTTCGTGGGCTTCTGGCTGCTCAAGCGCTTCGGCAGGCGCATGGGCCTTGGGGTTTTCGGCTCGGGCGACCTGCGCATCGAGGGCGCCATGAGCCTGGGGCCCAAGAAAAGCGTCGTCGTGGTCCGGTTCTTGAATAAGCGGATGGTGCTCGGCGTCACCGACGCCTCCATCAATCTGCTGACGCAAATGGATACCGGCGATGACACTGCCCGAAAGGATTTCGATACGGCCCTCAAGGAGGCTCGCGTCAAGGACGGCCCTGTGTAGCCTCCTGCTCCTCCTGCTGGCGCCCCTGGCGGCGGCCCTGGCCCAGGACGCCACCGTGCCCACCCTGCAACTCAACCTCGCCGCCGGGCAGACGGAGCCGGAAAAGGTCGCCACAACCCTGGAGATCCTCTTCCTGCTCACGGTGCTTTCCGTGGCGCCGTCCATCGTGCTGACGGCCACCTCGTTCACGCGCATCATCATCGTCTTCTCGTTCCTGCGCCAGGCCCTGGGCACCAACCAGGTGCCGCCCAACCAGGTGCTGGCCTCCCTGGCCATCTTCATGACCGTGATGATCATGATGCCCACGGGCACGCGCATCAACGACGAGGCCCTGCAACCCTACCTGAACGAGGACATCGGCTTCCGGGACGCGCTGCACAAGGCCGAGGTGCCCCTGCGCGAGTTCCTTTTCAAGCACACCCGCGAGAAGGACCTGTCCGTCTTCTACTCCATCTCGCGCCTGGACCGGCCCCAGAACAAGGACGAGGTGCCCACCCCCCTGCTGGTGGCCGCCTATGTCATCAGCGAGCTGAAGACGGCCTTCCAGATCGGCTTTCTCATCTACATCCCCTTCCTGGTCCTGGACATGGTGGTCTCGTCCATCCTGCTGGCCATGGGCATGATGATGCTGCCGCCGGTGATGATCTCGCTGCCGTTCAAGCTGCTGCTGTTCGTGATGGTCGACGGCTGGAATCTTCTGACCGGCTCGCTGGTCAACAGTTTCGCGGCCTGACGCCGCGCCCGGAGGCTCGCGCATGACTCCCGAATTCGTCGTCGGCTTCGCCCGCCAGGCCATCGAGATGACCCTGCTCATCTCCCTGCCC
The DNA here is from genome assembly GCF_023230885.1 of Desulfocurvus sp. Taxonomy (GTDB): domain Bacteria; phylum Desulfobacterota; class Desulfovibrionia; order Desulfovibrionales; family Desulfovibrionaceae; genus Desulfocurvus. Next base: position 36,584 of record NZ_JALNWM010000004.1, read on the forward strand.
ATGCTCGGGGTGGGGCTGGTGGTGGGCCTGACCATCAGCATCCTGCAGGCCGCCACGCAGATCCAGGAGATGACCCTGACCTTCATCCCCAAGATCCTGGCCATTTTCGTGGCCCTGCTCATCGCCTTTCCGTGGATCATGGACAAGATGATCACCTACACCCGCGAGCTGCTGCTGAACCTGCCCAACTATGTGGGCTGAGGCGCGCGCCTCGGCGTTGCGCGGGTTTCAGGGCGCCCCCCGGCATGGCCGGGGGGCGCCCTGGTCTTTGGCCCCGCGCGGCCCCGGCCGGGCCCCGGGGCTCAGCGCCGCACGCTGATGTCCACGCACAGGACGAAGGTCCGCCCGGCCCGGTCGGCGAAGCGCGCGGAGATGGTCGAACACAGGTTGCCGCTGGCCAGGGAGAGGTAGGGTTCGGTGGTGTACTTTTCCAGCCCGGCGGACAGCGGCAGGAAGTACTCCTTGAGGGAGTGGTCCGTCCCGCGCGGGGCGGGGCGGTAAATGAAACGCCGGGCCTCGCTTACGACGCAGGGGTTGCAGACGGTGGCGCTGACCTGGCGGCCTGCGGTGTTGAGCACATACATGCACTCGATGTCCTCGTGGGCGTGCAGGAGCTCGGTCAGGGTCTGGTCGAACTGGCGCGGCACCCGCGCGCCCAGCGCCCCGGCGATGCCGCGCAGGGCGCGGTCGTAGGTTTCGTGCAGGGTCCTTTTCGCGTTGATGGCCGCGACGGCGGCGCGCCGGAAGCTGCGGGCCGCCGAGGCCACCCGGCGCGGGGTCGGCGGGGGCTCGCCGTCCAGGGGGGCGGGCCTGGCGAAGTAGAAGCCCTGGAAGATGTCCACGCCCAGGGCCATCAGTTCGAGCACCTCGGCCTCCTGCTCCACGCCCTCGGCCACGACCAGGGCCCCGATGCTGCGCGCCAGGCGCACCAGGGCCTTGGCGATTTCCAGGCGGTGGTATTCGCGGTGGATGTCGCGGATCAGGCCCTTGTCGATCTTGATGATGTCGGGCTTGATCTGCGAGACGCGGTCCAGGTTGGAATGCCCGGTGCCGATGTCGTCCAGGGCGATGAGGAAGCCGTGGCCGCGGTAGGTCTTGATGAAGCGGTCCAGGACTTCGGCGTCCCGGACCCTGGACTCGATGATTTCGATGACCACGTTGGCCGGGTTGAGCCCCGCCTGGCGGGTGGCCTCCAGAAACCTGCCCGAGCCGAGGATGCTTTTGCCCACCAGGGACATGTCCAGGTTCACGGACAGGATCAGGTCCTTGCGCCGGGCCAGGACCGGGGCGAAGCGGCGCATGGCCAGCTGACGGCAGAGGCGGTCCAGGGCCAGGCGCCGGGTGGGGGTGGCGGCGAGGCGGAAGAGCACGTCGGGCGGCACGCTGGGGCCGCCCCCGGGCGGGATGCCCCGGGACAGGGCCTCCACGGCCACCACGCTCCCGGCCTTGATGGAGATCATGGGCTGGAACAGCGTGAGGATGCGGTCTTCGCGGGCCAGGGTGCGGTGGTCGAGTGCGGGGGCTGGCATGGGGGGGCGCGTTCCGTGGCGAAAGGGGAGGCGCCCCGGGCCGGGTGGGGTCCGGCCCGGGGCTGGGGGAGGGGGTCAGGGTGCGGTGCGGGTCGCCGCCACGGCGGCGATGTCCGATTCCCCGGTGCGGATGCGCAGGGAGCGCGCGATGTCGAGCACGAAGATCACGCCGTCGCCCTCCCTGCCCGTGCGGGCGCCGGTCTCGATGGCCTTGAGGGCGGCATCGAGGAAGGAGTCGTTGACGCCGATTTCCAGGCGGACCTTCTTGAGCAGGTTCACCTCCATGACCACGCCCCGGTAGGTCTCGGTGAAGCCCTTCTGGCGGCCCGAGCCGAGCACGTTGGTCACGGTCATGCTGAATATTTCCTGGGCGTAGAGGGCCTGCTTGACCGCAGTCAGCCTCTCGGGCCGGATGTATGCGACGATGAGTTTCATGGCTCCTCCGGTGATGCTTGGTTGGGTGGCGGGGACGCGCCTACTCGTTGGAGAAGATCTGGAAGCCGGAATAGGCCTCCATGCCGTGTTCGGTGATGTCCAGGCCCTTGAGCTCCTCCTCCTCGCTGACGCGGATGCCCACGACGGCCTTGAGAACGGAGAAGACGACCCAGCCCATGCCGAAGGCCCAGACGAACACGGCGCCCACGCCCACGAGCTGGGTGGTCAAGACGGAGAACTCGCCGCCGTAGAACAGGCCGGTGGACCCGCCGAAGCCCGGGGCGGCCAGGAGCCCGGCCATGATGGTGCCGTAGGCGCCGCACACGCCGTGAACGGAGACCGCGCCGACGGGGTCGTCGATCCTGAGCACCTGGTCGATGAAGACCACGGACAGGACCACCAGGACGCCGCCGCCAAGGCCGGTGATCATCGCACCCACGGGGGACAGCTCGTAGCAGCCCGCAGTGATGGCCACCAGCCCCGCCAGGGCGCCGTTCATGGTCATGGACGCGTCGGGCTTGCCGTACTTGATCCAGGCCGTGAACATGGCGCCCAGGGTGCCCGTGCAGGCGGCCAGGGAGGTGTTCAGGGCGATGTAGCCGATGGTGCCGTCGGCCACGGTGGTGGAGCCGGGGTTGAAGCCGAACCAGCCGAACCACAGGATGAACACGCCCAGGGCCGCCAGGGGGATGTTGTGGCCGGGGATGGCGTTGGCCTTGCCGTCGGCGGTGTACTTGCCGATGCGCGGGCCAAGGACCACGGCCCCGGCCAGGGCGACCCAGCCGCCCACCGAGTGGACCACGGTGGACCCGGCGAAATCGATGAAGCCCATGGCCTCCAGCCAGCCGCCCTCGCCGCCCCACAGCCCGCCCCAGGCCCAGTGGCCGGAGATGGGGTAGACCACGCCGGTGACCAGGACGCTGGCCAGGATGTAGGAGCTGAACTTGGTGCGCTCGGCGATGCCGCCGGAGACGATGGTGGCGGCGGTGGCGGCGAAGACGCTCTGGAAGAACCAGAAGGTCAGGGTCCACATGCCGTCGGCGGTGCTGGCGTCGGCGCCGGACAGGGCGAAGCCCGAGCCGCCGATGAAGCCGCCGATGGAGTCGCCGAACATGAAGGCGAAGCCGACGAGGAAGAAGACCACCGAGCCCGCGGCGAAGTCGATGAAGTTCTTCATCAGGATGTTGCCCGCGTTCTTGGCGCGGGTGAAGCCTGCCTCGACCATGGCGAACCCGGCCTGCATGAACATGACCAGTATGGCGGCCACCAGGGTCCAAAGGATGTTGGCGTTGTCCTGGGTCAGCAGTTCGGGGGCGTCCTGGGCCAGGGCGCACGCGGGTGACGAGGCGGCCACGGCGAGGGCCCCCAGGGCGAAGTACAGCCCGGA
>NZ_JALNWM010000005.1 GCF_023230885.1 Desulfocurvus sp.
CCCCCCAGGGGGATCCGGCCCGGCTGTCTTTGGGCCTTGCGCCGCCGCCCGCCTTCCCGGCGCCAGGGCGGCTAGTCGACCTTGAAGAACGCCTTCCCCGCAGCCTTGCAGACGGGGCAGGAGTCCGGGGCCTCGTTCTCGACGGTGTGCCCGCACACGGAGCAGACGTAGTAGTCGGCCGGTTCGGGGTTTTCCAGCGTCTCCAGGGCCTTGCGGTAGAGCTTGGCGTGCACGGCCTCGACCACGTTGGCGAACTCGAAGGAACGCAGGGCGGCCTTGTGGCCTTCGGCCTTGGCGTCCTCGATCATGGGCGGATACATTTCCTTGAACTCGTGGGTTTCGCCCTCGATGGCCTCCTTGAGGTTCTCGGCTGTGGAGCGGATGCCCCCCAGGGCCCGCAGGTGGGCGTGGGCATGCACGGTCTCGGCGGCGGCGGCGGCGCGGAACAGCCGCGCGGCCTGGTGGTGCCCTTCCTTGTCGGCCTTTTCGGCGAAGGCGAGATATTTGCGGTTGGCCTGGGATTCCCCGGCAAAGGCTTCCATCAGGTTCTGTTCGGTCTTGCTCATGTTCGCTCCTTGGTGTGGCTGTTAACAGGAATTGTTACTGACAAGGGCAAATCTACAGCATTTCCGGGGAAGGTCAAGCCCCTGTTTCATTTTTTCCCCTTTCGCGGGCGCCGGGGCGCCGGGGCGGCCTATACAAATCCCCGTAAAAACCGATGAAAGAAGAGGGACGGTTGCCAGCATCGGGGCAAGGCGTGTACAGTCCCAGGAAAACCAGGAGATTGGGGGACGAGCTGTGGCGGTCTTCAAATGCCCTTCCTGCGGGCTGGACAAAACCTTCCCGGAGACCTTCGCGAACCGCGAGGTCCGCTGCCCGCGCTGCGGCGAGGCGTCCCTGATCGTTCCCGACGCGGTGGACCTGCACCTGGAGGACGTGATCGACCCCCGGCCCGAGCCGCCGGGCGCGCCCCGGGAGCACAAGGCCATCACCGAGGCCGAGCTGTCGCGGGTCATGGAGGCGGACCAGCGGCCCCGGCTGGTGGAGGGCGGCGCGGTGCGCAACGTCGCAGGGGGGCTGACCACGGGGGCGCTGGCGGTGCTGTTCTCCCTGGCGGTGGGGCTGCTGGCCTTTTCCCACGACGGACTCCTGGCCCATGCGCCCCACGCGGTGGCCATGGCCCTCATCAGCGCCACGGTCATGGGGCTGGCCGCGGCGCTGACCAGCCGCATCTCCTTCGCCGCCGCCGGGCCCGAGACCATGACCGGCGTGGTGCTCTTCCTGCTCGCGGGGTTCGTGGGCCAGCGCATGGCCGGGGCCCCGGGCGAGGCCGTCCTGGCGACGACCCTGGCGGCCATCGCGGTCTGCGGGCTGTTCACGGGCGTGCTGCTGCTGGCGGTGGGCCTGACGCGCAGCGGCGACCATGTGCGCTATGTGCCCATCCAGGCGGTGGGCGGCGTACTGGCGGCGGTGGGGCTGATGCTGGTGGTGCAGGCGTTCGGGGCGGCCCTGGGCCGCAGCGTGTGCCTGGCCGACATCGTGGCGCGCTACTTCGAGGCCGGGCTGTGCCTGCGCTGGGCCCCGGCCCTGGCCCTGGGGCTCGCGGCCTTCGTGGTCATGCGCTGGGTGCGCAACGCCTACGCCATGGCCGCGCTGCTGGCCGCGGCCATCGGCGCCTGCCACGCCTACCTGCACTGGCGGGGCATCGACCTGGAGCAGGCCCGGGCCCTGGGCTGGCTGTTCGACGCCATGCCCCTCGCCACGCCGTGGACCCAGGTCCAGGACCCCGGGTTCCTGGGGCGCATCCACTGGCTGGTCATCGCCGACGGGGCGGGCTATGTGGCGGCCCTCGGCGGGCTGGTGGCCTGTTCGGCCATGATCCGCATTTCCGAGATCGAGGTGGTCACCGGGCGGCCGGTGGACCTGGACGGCGAATTCCGCGCGCTGGGGGCGGGCAACGTGCTGTGCGCCCTGGCCGGAGGCATGCCGGGAACCCTGTCCCTGGACCGCAGCCTGGGCAACCGCCGGGCCGGGGCCTCGGGGGTGCTGGCCGGGCTGCTCGGCGCTGCGGTGTGCGCCGCGGCCCTCATCCTGGTTGAGCGGTGGCTGCCGCTGCTGCCGCGCTTCGTTCCGGCGGGCATCCTGGCGGGGCTGGGCTTCTCGCTGCTGTGGCGCTGGCTGGTGCAGACGCGCGCCCGCTTTGCCCACAAGGGCGACTACGCCCTGCTCCTGCTGGTGTTCCTGCTGACGGCGTCGCTGGGGCTGCTGCCGGGGCTGGGCATCGGCGCGGCCCTGGCCCTGCTGGTCACCGCCGTGCGCTACGGCTCGGTGAGCGTGGTGCGCCTGGAGCTGTCCGGCGCGCACTACCACAGCAGCGCCGACCGCGCCCCGGCCCAGCAGGCCGTGCTGCGCCGCAAGGGCGACCAGATCCACGTCCTGACCCTGCAAGGGTTCATCTTCCTGGGCACCACCAACCGGCTGGTCGAGATGATCACCGCGCGGCTGCACGACCAGGACCGCGAGCCCCTGCGCTTCGTGCTGCTGGACTTCACCTTCACCAGCGGGCTGGATTCGTCGGTGGCCATCTCCTTCATCCGCATGAAGCAGATCGCCAGGTCCGGCGGCTTCCTGCTGGCGTTCACCAACGTGCCCCTGGAGCTGGAGTCGCAGCTCGCCCGGGCGGGCTGCGCGCTTTCCGACGAGGACGGCGGGTCCATCACCGCCACGTCCCTGGACTACGCCCTGGAGTGGGCCGAGGACCACATCCTGGACGACGCGGGCGAGCTGCACCAGGAGCACAAGACCCTGCCCGAGCTGCTGGCCCCGGTGTTCCCCGAGCCCGGGCTCATCCCGCTGCTGGCCCGGGTGCTCACGCGGGTGGAGCTGCCCCGGGGGCGGACGGTCTTCCGCCAGGGGGACGCGCCCGACGCCATGTACTTCATCGAAAGCGGCACGGTGAACGTGGAAATGGCCCTGGAAGAGGGCCGACACCTGCGGCTGAAGAAGATGGGCCCGGGGGCGGTGTTCGGCGAGATGGGCCTGTACACCGCCGCGCCGCGCACGGCCACGGTGACCACCGCCGAGCGCTGCGTGCTCCACCGCCTGCCTGCCAGGGCCATGCCCCTGCTCCAGCGCAAGCGCCCGGACCTGGCCTCGGCCATCCACCGCTTCGTGGTCGCCCTGCTGGCCGACCGCGTGGCCACGACCAACGCCACCCTGCGCGAGGTGCTGCGCTAGGCCCGCGCGCAAGGCCGTTGCGCCCGCGCCCGGGGCGCGCTAGTGTGCCCGGGCCGAACGCAACGCCAACCCCGGGGCCCGCGCATGAAAATCAAGATCGCCCTGTGTGCCTTCCTGCTCCTGCTGCTGTCGCTGGGCTTCAGCATCATGCTGACCACGGCATCCATGGAAAAGGTCTACACCGAGGCCATCCTCTCCGAATACCGCGTCGTGGCGCTGGACTTGCAGCGCGCCCTGGACCGGGCCCTCAAGTTCGGCAAGCGCCTGGACAAATTCACCGGCATCGAGCGCGTGCTCGCGGACACCCGGGCCCAGATATTCAAGAACGTGGTCCTGCGCCACACCCCGCTGGGCTACCAGCGCAAGCTGCTGCGCGAGGACGGCACCGTCATCTCCATCGCCCTGCCGGACGGACTGATCCTGCATTCCACGGCGCCCGGGCTGGCGGGCGAGACCCTGCCCCCCGCCCTGCGGGCCCTGTTCCCGCCCCGGGAGCCCGGCCTGGGCGCGCCGCCCTCCTTCGTCAAACACCTCGGGCAGTTCTCCATCGCCCTGCCCGTCACCGGCGCCGGGGGCGTCGTCGCACACACGGTCATCAGCTTCGGCGACGAACAGGTCGAACTGCTGCTGCGGCCCTTCTTCGACCACAACCTCAAGGTGTTCGCCGGGGTCATGGTCTGCGGCATGGCCCTGCTCATCCTGGCCCTCAACCTCGCGACCCACGCCGCGCCGCTGACCTCGGGCCTGCCCGGGCGGCGCATCTCCATCCTGCTGTTCCTGGTGGTGGGCTCGGCGCAGATCGTCTTCGCGGGCATGAACCTGCGCGCCTTCCGCGACGAATTCCTGGCCATCAACCAGACCAAGGCCGACACGCTGATGACCCTGCTCAAGGAGGACGTGGAGTTCTTCCTGGCCAAGGGCCTGCGCCTGGAGAACATGAGCGGGCTGGACCAGCTTCTGGGCGACATCATCACGGCCTCGCCGGAGCTGCGCGACATCGCCCTCTACGACGCCACGGGGCGGCTCGTGTTCGTGGGCACGCACCAGGGCGCCTTCGACTACCGCTCGGGCGGGGCCCCCTCGCCGGAGCTGGACCCCGGCCCGCTGGACGGACAGTACGACCCGCGCTACCGCGCCCGCGTGCCCCTCATGCGCGAAGGCGAGCTGCACGGCTCGCTGGTGGCCAACGTCTCGCGCCAGACCATGCTCCAGAAGCTGACGGAAATCTTCAAGGACTCGGCCACCGTGCTGGTCATCTCCATCCTGTTCTTCGTGGAGATGCTCATCCTGGCCAACCTGTTCATCAAGGACCAGTACGTCAGGACCAACGGCGCCAACGCCCCCCCGGAGGACCGGGCCTGCCCCGGGCCGGGGACGGGCGTGCCCTTCGGCGCCATCCGTCCGGCGGCGTTCCTGTTCCTGCTTGGCATCGACATGTGCATCTCCTTCCTGCCGCTGTACATGAAGACCCTGGCCCTGCCCGACCTGGGCCTGTCGCGCGAGGTGGTGCTCGGCCTGCCCATCTCCGTCGAGATGCTCTTCGTGGGCGTGGCGCTGCTGGCAACCGGGCCGTGGATCGACCGCCGGGGCTGGCACGAGCCTTTCTGGGCCGGGCTGGCCGCCGCCCTGGGCGGCACGGTCTGGTCCGCCCTGGCTCCCGACGCGCTGCACTTCATCGCCGCGCGCGGCCTGGTGGGCCTGGGCTACGGCGCCTTCATCATGGCCGCCCAGGGCTTCATCGTCCGCCAGACGGACCGCGGCAGCAAGGCCCAGGGCATGGCCCAGCTCTGGGCGGGTGTGTTCGCGGGCAGCATCTGCGGCGGCGCCGCCGGGGCCATGATGGCCGAACGCGTGGGCTTCCGGCCCGTGCTGCTGGCCGGAACGGTCATCCTCGTCTGCGCCGGGGCCTACGCCCTGGGCTTCCTGCGCCGGGCCATGACCCGGCCGTCCTCCTGCCCCCTGGTGCCCGGCGCCCGCGCCCGCGGCCGCCTGACCCCGGCGCGCGCCCTGCGCTTCCTGGCCAACCGCGACGTGTTCGGCCTGGTGGCGTTCAGCTCCATCCCCGCCTCCCTGGCCTTCGTGGGCTTCATGTACTATTTCAGCCCCATCTATCTGGCCGAGATCGGCCAGTCCCAGTCCGACATCGGGCGCGTGTACATGCTCTACGGCGTGTGCCTGATCTACGGGGCGCCCTACCTGGCCAAGTTCCTGGACCGCGCCGGCAACCAGAAATTCCTGATCTTCCTCTCCGGGGCCACGGGCTGCCTGGGGTTCACCACCTACTACTTCTTCGGCGGGCTGGAGGCCACGGCCCTGACGGCCCTGCTCCTTGGCGTCTCGGGCAGCCTGGACGCGTCGCGGGCCTTCGTGCTCAAGCTGCGGGCCACCCACGAGCTGGGCGAGGGCACGGCCATGAGCCTGTTCAACTCCGTGGGCCGCACCGGGCAGATCATCGGGCCCATGCTCTTCGGCTGGATGCTGCTGACCTTCGGCATGCCCGACGCCATAACCTTCTTCGGCGTGGGCTACCTGGCCATCACCGTGCTCTTCAGCCTGTGCACGCGCTCCGAGGCCACCCTGGCCGCCAAGGGCCTGCTGCACACGGAAAAATAGCCCCGGCCGCCGCCCGCGCGGCCCTGCTCCCAAAAAACGGCCGGGCCGGATTCCACACGGAATCCGGCCCGGCCGCTTGCGCCGCCTGCGGGGCGCCGACGCGGGACGGGCGCCCGGGCGGCCTGTCCGGCCCGCCCAACGCCCGCCCGGGGCCCTATGCGGCGCCCAGGCGGACGCGGGCCGTGTCCAGCAGGCTGCGCGCCTGGGCGCGCGAGGCGCAGGAAATGGCGGTCAGGTCGGCGCGGGCAAAGGCGGTGATGCCCGGATTGGAGAGCACGAGGAAGGACTCGGGGCCGGGGTCGAGCAGCCCGCGGAGCAATTCGAGAACGCGGCCCACCGGCAGGGCGCGGCGCAGGCGCAGGCCCTCGTGCCAGTAGTGCACGGGCCGGTCGTCGAGCCGCGCGGCGCGCAGGCGGCGGACCATGTCGCGCACATAGACGCTGGCGCCCTTGCGGGGGTTGAAGTCGTTCCAGTGCAGGGTGCCGTCCTGGTCGGCCAGGATGTCGCAGCAGTAGAAGCCAAGGCCCCCCCGGGCGGCGAAGTGCGGGCCCAGGACCTCCAGGACCGTGCGCCGGGCGGCCTCGGCCAGGGCGCGGTCGTTCTCGGCGGGGTGCAGGGTGCCGCGATAGGAGTTGTCGATGTTTATGGAATCGAAGACGCAGACATCGACGACCTCGCCGCTGGCAGTGATCTCCCAGTGCACCGAAAGCTCGGCGCGCAGGGGTTCCAGGCGCGTTTCCAGGAACAGGGCGCCGTGGCGCCCGGCCAGGGAACGCACGGCGCGCTCCAGGGCGTGGACATCGGCGGGGGCGGCCATGCCGCCGCAGCCCACCCCGCCCATGCCGGTCTCGGTCTTGAGCAGCACGCGGCGGCCCCCGGCCATGAGCGCGGCGCCCTGGCGGACCAGGGCGGCGGGGTCGGGATGGTGGAACCAGGGGGCCGTGGGCAGGCCGAGCTCGGCGCACAGGGCCTTGAAGGCCAGCTTGCTGGCATAGGTACGCGCCAGGCCGAAATGGCAGTAGGCCGGCACCCCCAGGGCCTGGGCCAGGGCGCGCTCGGGCTCCTCGATGCAGAAGAACTCCAGGCGCGCCGGGCCGGCGGCGGCGGTCTCGCCGATGGCCTCGCGGGCCCGGGGGCTGGCCAGCACCAGCTCGGAGAGCGTGCGCCCCGGATGGAAGGGCCCCGCGCTCACGAGCCGGGGCAGGGAAAAGCCCAGCCCCCGCCAGTAGCCCAGGAAATCCTGATCCACCGGGTCGGTCGTCAGCACCAGATGCCCCGCGCCGACCTGGCACAGGCCGCCGCGCTGGTCGTAGCGCTGCTCCAGCGCGGAGCCGCGCAGCAGCCCGTTGCTCTGGGAATCGATGATGATCCGCTGCATTCCGTGCCGCCCCTCTCGGAGGGCGCGGCCCGCGCCCTAGGGCGCGGGCTCGATCTGCTCGAAGACCTCGTCCGCCGCCAGGAGCATGTCCACGGGCGGGTCGAACTGGATGATCTCGGCCGTCTTGAGGTTGATGGCGATCTTGGGCGGATCCTCGAATATCTGGGGCAGGGCGCGGGGCTTGGCGCCGTTGAGTATCCGGGCCACGGTGCGCGCGTAGAACTGGCCGACGTACTTGTATCCGGCCAGGGAGATGCTCATGAGCAGACCCTGACGGACCTCGTCGGAGCCGTTCTGGGAGAAGGAGGGCACGCGCGCGTCCAGGGCGATCCTGACCAGCTCGGGCAGGCTGCGCTCGCTGACGCCGCCCTGCACGGTGACATACAGGGCGTCGGCACTGGCGGCCAGCTGGCGGAAGCAGGCGATGGCGCTGGCCTCGGCCTCGGCCTTGTCGGCGATGTCGCTCTTGGTATGGCAGGGGACGATCTCGTAGCCCAGCTCCGGGGCCAGGGCCTCCAGGGCGTCCAGGGCCGCGTAGGTGCGCCCGGCGGGGGTGTCCTCGTAGGCCACGCCGAGCTTGCGGAAGCCGACCACGTCGTGAAACACGCGGATCTGTTGCAGGAACCGCTCGGGGGCGATGCGGGCGTGGATGTTGTCGCGCCCGGAGTCCTCGGCGCTCTTGATGATCCCGGCCTTCTGGGGGTTGGCGGTGGCCATGACCACGCAGGGCACGGTGTTGCCGTCCACGGCGAGATCCTGCCCGGCCCAGGTGCCCAGGGCCAGGACGAGATCGATGTCGCCCTTGCCCTTCAGCCGCTCCAGCAGGGCGGCCCGGGTGCTGGCCCGGACGCCGTCGTCCCAGTTGGCGCTGTAGCAGGCGTCGGGCACGAATTCGAGGTACGGGCTGCCGAGGGTGCCGAGCCATTTCCAGAGTTCCCCGACCCCCTCGCCCTGCTGGGGCGGCACCTCGTCGAAGGCGATCCAGCCCAGGTCGCGCAGGCCGTGGAGCAGGGCGACGAAATTCTTCTGGTAGTCGATGTACTCGCCGCCCTCGTAGTAGGCGATGCGCCATTTCCTGCCGTTGTCGGTGCCGGGCGTGGTGGGCGTATCGGCCGCCGGGCAGGCGGCCGCGGCCAGGGCGACCAGGACCAGGGCGGTCAAAAGACGCCGAAACATCGTATGCATTGGCAAAACTCCCGTGGCGGTAACGTTTCCCGGCCCGCGCCGGAACGACAGATCATAGTTTTTTTTGGGCGATAAAGAAAGTCCAGGGGGCGGGGGTCGGCTCCACACAGACCCGCGCGGCCCCACGCTCCAGGTAGAAATCGAGCACGTCGGCGGCGTGGCAGGAATTACGGTCGCCGCCGGGGTCGCGCCGGGCGTCGAGCACGTCCAGAACCATACCCTCGCGGCACAGGCCCCAGCAGTGCTCGACCATGCGCTCCAGGCAGGGCGTGGTGCCGCTGGTGCCGATGAGCAGCACCCAGTCGCACGGGTCGGTCCATTCCATGATGTTGGCCACGCGGAAATCGCGCCCCGGAAAGCGCCCGGCGGCGCTGGCCACGAACTCGGGGACCAGGTCCAGCCCGGTGTAGCGGCAGGGGGGCAGGTGTTCCAGCAGCTTGCCGTCGCCGCAGCCCACGTCGAGCACGGCGTGCCCGGGGGCCAGGAGCGGGGCCAGCACCCGCCCGGCGCGCTCCAGGCGGCGGCGGTAGAGGTCCTGGTCGCTGTAGAAGAAGGCGCGGTGGTCGGTGCCGTAGCGGTCCACACGGCGCAGGTAGGCCTCGCGCATGGCGTCCCAGTCGGCCACGTCGCAGCCGTCGAGAATGACCCGGTCCCCGTTCCTGACTATGCCCATGCGTCCCCCCGTCCTTGTGTTCAGCCCCTGGGGCCTTTGTAGCGCAGGCAGAGCATGGTGATGTCGTCCGAGGGCGGCTCGTCGAGCACATGCTCGCGCACCGAGGCGCGCACGGCCTCCACCAGGGCGGCGGGCTCGGCGCCGGGGACGGCGGCCACGGTCTGAAGCAGGCGCTCGTCGGAATACAGGTCGCGCGCGGCGTTCATGGCCTCGGTGACGCCGTCGGTGTAGACGAAAAGCCGGGCTCCGGGCTCCAGATGCAGGGTCAGCGGCCTGTAGGGCATGTCCTCCATGGCGCCGACCATGGGCCCGCTGATCTCCTTGAGGAAGCGCGGCCCGGCGTCGTCGGCCAGGATGGGCGGGTTGTGGCCGCCGTTGGCGTAGGCCAGCTCGCCGGTGCGCACGTCGAGCACGCCCAGGAACAGGGTCACGAACATGGAGCGCGGGTTGTCGCGCGAGAGCGCGTCGTTCACGGCGGCCATGATCCGCTCGGGGTCCCGGGTCTTCTTGGCCTCGGAGCGGACCAGGGTCATGGTGATGGTCATGAACAGCGCGGCGGGCACGCCCTTGTCGGACACGTCGCCCAGGGCCAGGCAGAGGTGGTCCTCGTCGATGAAGAAGAAGTCGTAGAGGTCGCCGCCGACCTCCTTGGCCGGTTCGAGCACGGCGTAGAGGTCGAACTCCTCGCGCGCGGGATAGGGCGGGAAGATCTTGGGCAACAGGCCCATCTGGATGTCGTGGGCCACGTTGAGCTCGCTTTCGATGCGCTCGCGGGCGGCGGTGGCGTCCATGAGCTCGCGGATGCGCTGGCGCAGGGACTGCTCCATGAACTCGAAGGCCCCGGCCAGGCGCCCGACCTCGTCGCCCCGGCTTCCGGCCAGCCCGGCCAGCGGCGAGGCCGCGCGCTCCTCGGCCAGGAAGTCCTGGCGGTGCAGGTCGCGGGCATAGCCCGCCAGGCGCTCCAGGGGCCGGGCGATGCGCGCGGTGAGCAGCAGCCCGGCGGCCAGCCCCAGCAGCAGGACCACGGCCACAACACCGGCCAGCTGCGAGAGCAGGCGCCGGGCCGGGGCCTGCAACTCGGCCATATAGGCGGTGGTCACGATGTACCAGTCCAGGGCCTTGTTGTAGCGCACGAAGGACTCGCGGGTGCCCGCGTCGGCGGCGCCCTCGGGCAGGGAGTAGAGCGGGCCCTCGGAGCCGCTGGCGGCCTGGGCCGCGATGTCGTCGAACAGGCGGTTGCCCGTGAGCTGGTTGCGGCCCAGGGCGAAGTCCTCGGCGACGCCCTCGGGGCGGATGAGGGCGCGGCCGTCGCCGGAGAGCACCGTCACGAAGCCGCTGTGGGCGATGGTCACCTTGTCCAGGTTCCCGGCCAGGATGCCCACGATCTGCTCCAGCTTGCGGCGCTCGGCGCGCTCGATGTCCTCGATGTCCACGGCGGCGCCGAGCATCCAGTCCCACGCGGGGTAGTAGGTGAACAGGCCGAAGTTGCGCACCTGTTCGGTGCCGCCGATGCGCTTCCAGTAGTAGGTGGTGCTGGCGGTGCCCTGGCGGCGGGCCTCCTCGCGCATGGAGGCGGTGACCTTGCGGTCCTTCACGTCGGTGAACACGGACAGGTCGGCCCCGACCATTTCCGGCTCCGGATACGCCAGGGCGCGGCCCTTGGCGTCGTAGACGAAGAGGTATTCGCCCTGGCCCGGGGCCAGGGTGGCGATCCACTCCAGGGCCAGGGCCCGGGCCCGCTTCTCGGAGATGCGCCCGGCGCGGGCCAGCTCGCGGAAGCGGTCCACCCCCGAGAGAACCACGGCGTTCAGGCTGGCGAGCTGGGTCTTCAGGGCCCGGACCGTGGCCAGGCGCTCCATGACCATGCTCTTGTGGCGGCCCTGCACGTCCAGGTCCACCAGATGCAGCACGTTGCGTGCGGCGCGCTGCTCGGCCACGAACACGGCGCTCTCCACGTCGCGCTTGGAAAAAAAGCCCACCGCCCCGGCCACGGCGGCCAGGATGGCGAGGATCATCAGGGCTATCTTGAGCTTGATGGACATGGGGACTCCGTCCTCCGGGGCCTGCGGCCCGTCGCGCGGGGGGCCGGGTGCGGGAACCGCCCGGAATGTACACACATCGCGACGCGAAGGAAAGCGCCCAAAGGCCCCTGCGGTCCGGGATGGAACCCCGGCGGGCTTGAAATGCGTCGCAAAACCCTTACTGTACATGACAGGATCCCCGTTGCGGCGGCGCGCCCCCGCGCTGCGGCCGCCACCCGCCAAGGAGGACGCAGACCATGGCCGACCTCAAGCTCTGGGGCGAGACGCAGATATCGAAGATGAAACGCGACATGGACCGCCGGTTCGAAGCGCTGTGCACGGACTTCGGCCTGCCTCCGGCCCGGCCCTTCGGCGAAGCCGGGCTCACGGTGGACGAGGAGGGCGACGGGCTGGTGGTGCGCGTGGCCGCCCCGGGGCTGGACCCGCAGGACATCGGCGTGGCCGTGGCCCGCCGCCGGGTGACCATCACCGCCCGCCGCGTCACGCGCACCGAAGGCGGCCTGCGCGCCGAATCCTTCCGCAAGGAACTGTACCTGCCATGCGCGGTGGCCGCCCGGGACGTGGCGGCCCAGTACCGCGACGGAATCATCGAGATCCGCATCCCCCGGCGCGCGGCCCACGGCTGCGGGCTGTCCCGTTCCACGCCCTGAACGCCCAGGAGGACCACATGGCCCGCACCAGGACCAAGACCCACGAGGTGCCCGCCGACCAGCTCCGCTGGCGGCTCGACCCCGCGACCCTGCCCTTCTCCTCCACCGACGACCTGGAGCCCCTGGACGAGATCATCGGCCAGGAGCGCGGGGTGGAGGCCTTCCGCTTCGGCATGGGCATGGCCAAGAAGGGCTACAACATCTTCGTCACCGGCCAGCCCGGCAGCGGCCGCCTGGCCACGGTGAAGCGGCTTCTGGCCGAGCTGGCCGCCACCGACGGCGTGCCCGACGACCTGTGCTACGCGAACAACTTCGAGCGGCCCGAGCAGCCGGTCCTGCTGCGCTTTGCCGCGGGCGAGGGCGCGCGGTTCAAGGAGGGCATGCGCAAGTTCCTGGACGACGTGCGCCGCGAGGCGCCCCAGCTCTTCGAGAGCGAGGAATACATCGCCCGCAAGAACGCCATCGCCGAGGCCCACGAACGCCAGGTCCGCGAGTTCTACAAGTCCATCGAGGACAAGGTGAAGGACACCGGGCTTGTGGTGGTGCGCATGCAGATGGGGCCCATCCAGCGGCCGGACCTTGTGCCTCTGGTGGACGGCGAGCCCAAGCGCATGGTGGACCTGGAGGAGCTGGTGGAGGCCGGGAGCTTCCCCCGCGAGGAGTTCGAGCGCCTGCGCGACCGGCGCCTGGAGCTCAAGGAAGAGCTGGACGCCATCGTCCAGAAGGTCCGCGAGCTGCACAAGGCCGTGGCCGCCAAGCACCAGGAGGTGGACCGCCTGATGTTCACCACCCTGGCCCGCGAGCACCTGGAACCGCTGTACGAGCGCTACCCGGCCCCCAAGGTCCGGGCCTACCTCGACTCCGTGCTGGAGCACATGGGCAAGAACCTGGACGACATCCGCATGCTGGGCGGCGGCGCCCCGGCGCCCCAGGGCCTGCCCTTCATGCCCGCCCCGCCCGGCCCCGAGGCCATCCTGCACCCCTACTCCGTGAACCTGCTGGTGGACAACTCCCAGCGCACGGGCCCGCCGGTGATCGTGGAGTCCTACCCGACCTACCGCAACCTCTTCGGCAGCATCGAGCGCCTGGCCGACCGCATGGGCACCTGGCGCACGGACTTCACCAAGATCAAGGCCGGTTCCTTCGTCCGGGCCAACGGCGGCTACCTGGTCATCAACCTGCTGGACGCCATCATGGAGCCCGGGGTCTGGCAGACCCTCAAGCGCTCGCTCAAGACCGAGACCATCGAGATCGAGACCTACGACCCATACTACTTCATCTCGTCCACGGGCCTCAAGCCCGAGCCCATCGACATGGACGTGAAGGTCGTGGTGCTTGGCGACGCGCGCATCCACTCCCTGCTGCGCCGCTACGACCCCGACGTGCCCAAGATCTTCAAGGTCCGCGCGGACTACGAATCGTCCATGGACCGCACGGAGCGGACCCTGGAGCAGCTGGCCCGCTTCGTGCGCGCCGAGGTGGACAAGCAGGGGCTGCTGCCCTTCGCGGCCTCGGGCGTGGCCGCCGTGGCCGAGGAGGCCGTGCGCATGGCCGGGCGCCAGGAGAAGATGACCACGGCCTTCCCGGCCCTGGCCGACCTGCTGGCCGAGGCCGACTACCAGGCCCGCGGCGCCGCGGCCGCCGCCGTGGGGGCCGAACACGTCCTGGCCGCCGTGGACGCGCGCGTGCGGCGCTCCAACCAGGCGGAGGAGCACCTCCAGGAGATGATCGACCGCGGCAGCCTGTTCGTGGACGTGGACGGGGCCAAGGTCGGCCAGGTCAACGGCCTGGCCGTCTACTCCCTGGGCGACCACGCCTTCGGACGGCCCTCGCGCATCACGGCCTCCACGGCCCTGGGCAAGGAGGGCATCATCAACATCGAGCGCGAGGCCGACATGTCCGGGCCCACGCACAACAAGGGCATGCTCATCCTGGCGGGCTACCTGCGCGAGCGCTTCGCCCAGGACAAGCCCCTGACCCTGGCGGCCAGCATCGCCTTCGAGCAGTCCTACGGCGGCATCGACGGCGACTCGGCATCCTCCACCGAGCTGTACGCCCTGCTCTCCAGCCTCTCGGGCCTGCCCCTGCGCCAGGACATCGCCGTCACCGGCTCGGTGAACCAGAAGGGCGAGATCCAGCCCATCGGCGGGGTCAACGAGAAGATCGAGGGCTTCTTCCTGTGCTGCCGCCGCGCCGGGCTCACGGGCAGCCAGGGCGTGATGATCCCCGAGGCCAACGTCAAGGACCTCATGCTGCGCCCCGAGGTGGTCCAGGCCGTGCGCGACGGCGACTTCCACATCCACGCCGTGCGGACCGTGGAGCAGGGCATCGAGCTGCTCACGGGCACCCCGGCGGGCACGCGCACCAGGACCGGCTGGACCAGGGGTTCGGTGTTCGCCCTGGCCGACGCGCGGCTCGGCGAGCTGGGCCGGGCCCTGCGCGACTGGGGCGGCGCCGGCGACAACGGCGCCCCGGCCCGCCGCAAGGGCGCGCGCAAGCCCCGCTCCAAGGACGCAGGCTAAGACCCCGGGGCCCCGCGGCCCCGCAGCGCGGCACACAAAACGCGGGGGCCGCCCTCCCGGTGGGGAGGGCGGCCCCCGGCGCCTGGGCGGCCGGTCGGTCCCTCCGTGCTATTGCCCGAAGATGGCGCGGATATCCGCGAAATGATCTTCGATGGCGGTGCCCACGGCGGCCAGGTCCTGGTTCTCCAACACGGCGATGAGCTCGTCGTGCAGGGAAGCCTGGCGCTGGGGGTCGATGCCCTTGGCGCCGTAGTGGATGCCCAGGCAGGCCCAGTAGTCGTTGCCCAGCGATTCCCAGGCGCGCAGCAGGAAGGCGTTGCCCGAGGCGCGCACCAGGGCCTTGTGGAAGTCGATGTCCAGCTTGCGCAGGTTTTTGGTGTCCCCGGAGGCGGCGCACTGGTGCATCTTCGCGGCGATGGCCCGCAGCTCGGTCAGGTCCAGGTCGCCCGACTCCCGGCGCTCGCGCGCCCACTGCACGGCCCGCGTCTCCATGGCGATGCGCACGGCGTAGTAGTCGCCAAGCTCGGCGGGGGTGAACTCGCGCACGCGGGTGCCCTTGTAGGGCTCGGTTTCCAGGAAACCCTGGGCGATGAGGTCGCGGATGGCCTCGCGCACGGCGCCCTGGCTGACCTGGAGTTCCTTGGATATGCGCGTCTCGACGATCTTCTCGCCCGGACGGAACGCGCCGCTCAGGATGGCGTCGACAAGATAGTCGGCCACTTCGTCGCGCAGCACGCGGCGATGGATCACGGTGTTTCCTTCGGTCATGGATGTCCTCCTGGCCGGAGCTTTCGCCGGACCAGCAAAATGAAGAATGACCCTTTTATCATATAGCATCCATCGATTATCGGCAATGGCCGAAATTGCGAATTTCGAAAAATTTATGCTCAACATCCTTCATTTTTGAAAGTTGTTGCCCATATGAAACCGCATTCAGAAAAACGGGACCCGGGGCCCGCCGGAAGGGGGGGACTACAGGCCGCGCTGGCGGCGCAGGGGCACGCGCCCGGCCAGGGCCGCGTCGATGCGGGCCAGGGCCCCGGCCTTGCCGCCGGGCAGGCGCACGCGCAAAGGCAGGTGGTTGGATGCGTGGTCGGCCAGGAACAGGCCGCGCGGCGGGCTGGTGTGCTCCAGCAGGGTACGCAGCTCGGCCAGCATGGCCGACGGCCCGGGCAGGACGAAGCGCCCGGCGGCCGCGTCGGCGAAAAGCGGCGTGCCGGGCACGAGCACCAGCGTCAGCGCGCCGATGTGCTCCGGCTCCAGGGCGGTGAGCGCCGCGCCGGTGGCCCGGGCGTGGGCCTGGGCCCCGGCCTCCCCGGCCAGCCCGAGCAGCACCGTCACGCTTAGCCGCAGCCCCGCGGCGCGCGCCCGGCGGCCCTGGGCCACGATAAAGGCGCTGTCCGCGCCCTTGCGCACCCGGGCGAGCACGGCGTCGTCGCCCGACTCCAGGCCCATGTACACCGTTGCCAGCCCGGCCCGGCGCAGGGCGCGCAGCTCGGCGTCGTCGCGCGCGCCCAGGGAGCGCGCGCTGGCGTAGGCCCCCACCCGGGTGACCCACGGCAGGCGCGCGCGCACCAGGGCCAGCACGTCCAGCAGCCGCGCCACGGGCAGGGCCAGGGCGTCGCCCCCGCACAGGAACACCCGGCGCCGGTCCTGGTGCCGGCGCGCGGCGAGGTCCACGTCGGCGGCCACGGTGGCCGCGTCCTTGGGCCGGTAGGGGTGGCCGTGGTAGGCCCCGCAGAAGGTGCAGGCGCCGTGGGCGCAGCCCACGGCAACCTGCAACAGGATGCTGCCAGCCTCGTTGGGCGGGCGGATGATCGTCCCCTGGTGGTCCACCCTAGCCGTCCTCGGGGCGCAGCCAGTAGGGGTTGGCGATGTCCTCGAACACGGCCAGGGCCGCCGTGGAGCCCTCGCCCACGGCGGTGGCGATCTGCTGCACCCCGCCGATGACATCGCCGCAGGCGTACACGCGCGGGATGTTGGTGCGCATGCCCCGGTCCACCTCGATGCACCCGTAGGCGTCCAGGCGCACCCCGATCTGCCGGGCCAGCTCCGTGTTCGGGTTCCAGCCGATGGCCAGAAACGCGCCGTGCACCGCAAGCTCGCTCGTCGTGCCGTCGGCCACGTTGCGCAGGCGCACGGCCGACAGCCCGCCCTCGCCGCCGACGAATTCCTCGACCTCGGTGTTCCAGAGCACGGGGATGCCCGCCTGCTCCACGCCCTTTTGCAGGTGGCGCTCGGCGCGGAAGGCGTCGCGGCGGTGGACGACGGTCACGCCCACGCCCATGTTCTTCAGGTGCAGGGCCTCGGTCAGGGCGGTGTTGCCACCGCCGATCATCACGACCTCGCGGCCCTTGTAGGCCCAGCCGTCGCACGAGGCGCACACGCTCACGCCCTTGCCGAAGAACTGCGTCTCGCCCGGCACGCCCAGGCGCTTGGCGCTGGAGCCCGTGGCCAGCACCAGGGCCTTGGCCCGGTAGCGCCCGCGCGGGGTGAAGACCTCCACCGCGCGCCCGATCTTGATCTCCTGCGCGGGCTCGCCCTCGCGCACTGTGCAGTATTCCCGCGCCTGGGCGGCGATCATCTCCATGAGCTGGATGCCGCCCACGCGCTTGAAGCCCGGGTAGTTCTCCACCTCGGGGGTCAGCAGCACCTGCCCGCCCACGGCGCCCTTCTCCAGCACCAGGGTCTTCAGGCCGCTGCGTTCGGTGTAGATGGCGGCGGTGAGCCCGGCGGGCCCGGCCCCGGCCACGATCACATCGAACTCCTCGGCCTCGGGGGCCCCGGCAGCCCCGGGGGCGTTCTCGCCGTCGCGGGCCTGGCGCAGCAGCTCGCCCGCCGCGCCGCCCACGCTCTGCGGCCCCTCGGCGTCCATGCGCGCGAACAGCTCCTCCACGGTGTGCAGCTCAACCAGCTCGATGGCGAAGCGCTCCTCGGGCATGAGCCCCTTCTGGCGGAAGGTCTCGTTGACCACGGTCAGGGGCAGGGCCGTGGCCTGGTAGCGCTCGGCCAGGTCCTGGTTCTCCCCGGTCTCCACGCACTCGGCGCGGACCAGCCCCGGGCACTCCAGGGCGGCGCGGAAGGCGTTGGTCACCTGCCCGGGGCAGTAAGGGCAGGTGGGGCTGATGAACACGCGCACCTCGCGGGGCTCGGCCAGGTCGGCCAGCACGCGGCGCGACATGTCCGACAGCCCGCTGCGCCCGGCCGAGGCCAGCATCACGGTCTCGACGAGCACCCGGGCCTCCTCGCCCAGGGGCGCGCCGGTGTAGCGGATGGCGTAGCGCTCAGGCGCCACCAGCAGGGTCGGCGAGCGCGTGACCCCGCGCCGCGCGGCCTCTTCGGAGTCCACGTCGTGGAGGCGGACCACGATCCTGTCGCCCAGGCGCCGCAGGTCGTGCAGGAAAAGGGTCATGGCCTCGTTGTAGGGGTCGTTCTCGCCCGCCCTGGTGTAGGCTTCGAGAACCACCTCGTCGCGCATCCCGGCGAACAGCTCGCGCAGGTGCCTGCGGCTGTCCTCGGGCAGGTACCAGTCCTTGTCCCCGGCGGCGTCCCCGCCGCCCGGGGCGTCCGGGGCGCCGCCCCGGGGAGTGTCGGCATCGTTCATGGGGTCCTCCTCGCCCCGGCCGTAGCGGCGGGGGCGCGGTGCTTGCGTTTTGGTCGTCCAGCGGACAAACTACCATCCCTGCGCCACCCTGTTCAACCCCGGATGCACGCCATGCCCCCGCTTCGCTTCGCAACCGCCGCCCTGGTCCTGGCCGCCCTGGTCCTGGCCCTGGCCGCGCTGCCAGGGGCCGCCCCCGCCGCCGCCAGCGACCCCGCCCGGGCCCTGGACGCCGCGCGCCGCGCCCAGCAGGCCCTGGAGGCCGGAGACGCCCGCGCGGCCCTGGAACTGGCCGACCGCGCCCTGGCCGACGGCCTCGCAGGCGAGGAGAACCGCGCCGTGACCCTCAAGCTCCGGGGCGCCGCGCGCCAGACCCTGGGCGACCTGCCCGGGGCCCTGGCCGACTACTCCCAGGCCGCGGCCCTGGCGCCCCACTATCCCGAGGCCTTCCACAACCGCGGCGCGGCCTTCCTGGAAATGGGCGACCTCCACGCCGCCCTGGCCGACTTCGACCACGCCCTGGACCTGCGCCCGGACTACGACCTGGCGCGCTTCAACCTCGCGCGCACGGCCCTGGACCTGGGCGACGCGCCCCGGGCGGCGCGCGAGCTGACGGTGCTGCTGGCCCATGCCGGGCCGGACCCGGCGGCCTACTTCCTGCGCGCCCGGGCGCGCCAGGCCATGGGCCTGGCCGGGCCCGCCCGGCAGGACTACGACGCGGCCCTGGAGCTGGAGCCGGACGCCCCGCAGCTCCTGCTGGCCCGGGGGCTGCTGCGCCTGGACCAGGGCGACGCCGCCGGGGCCCTGGAAGACTTCGACCGCGCAGCCGCGGGCGCCCCGGGCAGCGCCGTGCCGCACTACAACCGCGCCGTGGCCCTGGAACGCCTGGGCCGCCCCGGGCAGGCCGAGGCGGCCTACTCCGAGGCCCTGCGCATCGACCCCGGCCTGCCCGACGCGCGCAACAACCGCGGCGCCCTGCGCAGCCTGGCCGGGCGGCACGCCCAGGCCCTGGAGGACTTCGACCGCGCCCTGCGGCTGGCCCCGGACTTCGCCCCGGCCCTGCTCAACCGCGCCGCCGCCCGCCAGGCCCTGGGCGACAGCGCCGGGGCCATGACCGACCTGAACCGCGCCCGGGCCCTGGCGCCGGGCCTGCCGGGCCTGGAGGAGCGCCGCGCGCGGCTGGCCCTGGAGCACAACGATTTTCCCGTCGCGGCCGAGGCGTTCTCCGCCGTCCTGGCCGCCGAGCCCGCCAACGGCGAGGCCCTGCTGGGCCGGGCCCGGGCCCGGCTCCTTTCGGGCGCGCCCGGGCCCGCCGGGGCCGACTGCTCGGCCCTGCTGGACGGCGCGCCGGACCCGGCCCGGCGCGCCGAGGCCCGGCTGCTGCGCGGGCAGGCCCGCTTCATGGAAGGCGATTTCGCCGCGGCCGACGACGACCTGGGCGCGGCCCTGGCCGCCCGGCCCGGGGACTCGCTGGCCGCCCTGTGGCGCTTCGCGGCCCGGCTGCGCGCAGGGCGCCCCGCCCCGGCCCCGGCGGCCCCGCAGGACGACGGCTGGCCAGCGCCCCTGGTGCGCCTGGCGCGCGGCGAACTGGCCGTGCAGAGCGTGGAGGGCAGCGCGGGAAACGATCCGGACCGGCTGTGCCAGGCCCGCTTCCTGGCCGGGCAGCTGCTGCTGGCGCGCGGCGAGCCCGCGCAGGCCGTGCGCTGGTTCCAGGAGGCCGTGGCCACGCGGCGCGCCGCGCGCCCCGAGTTCCACGCCGCCCGGGCCGAGCTGCGCCGCCTGGGGTTCTAGCTGCAAAATCACGGGAGACGCTCCGCCCGGCCCTGGCCGGTCATTGGCTGTGCGAAAACCCGGTTGCCGGGGGAGAACCGGGGGCACAGCCCCGGCAATGCCGGGCTGACCCTGGTTCGTCGCGAAAAGGCGGCAAGGCGCGGCGCCGCATTGCGAGAACGCGGCGCCGGCCGGGCCGCCGCTCAGCCGCGGACCACGTTCACCGGGCTCCCGGCCAGGAAGGCCCGGATGTTCTCCGCCACCTGGGCCATGAGCCGACGGCGGGCCTGCTGGCTGGCCCAGGCCATGTGCGGGGTCAGGATGCAGTTGTCCCGCTCCAGCAGGGGGTGCCCCGCCGCAGGGGGCTCGGCGCCCAGCACGTCCAGGGCCGCCGCGCCCAGGGCCCCCCGGTCCAGGGCCCGCGCCAGGGCCGCCTCGTCCACCAGCGCCCCGCGCGCGGTGTTGACCAGGATGGCCCCCGGGCGCATCCGCGCCAGGAGCGCGTCGTTCACGAAACCGGCGTTGCCCGCCGTGAGCGGGCAATGCAGGCTGACCACATCGCTTTGCGAAAACAGCTCCTCCAGCCCCACGAAGGCGAAGGGCCCCCAGCCCGGCGCGGGCTTGGGGCGCGGCGTATGGACCAGCACCTCCATGCCGAAGGCGTGGGCCAGCCCCGCCACCCGCGAGCCGATGTCCCCGTAGCCCACCACGCCCATTGTCCGCCCCGCCAGCTCCACCTGCGGGGTCAGCCAGTAGCACCAGTCCGGCCCGGAGGCCCAGCGCCCGGCGCGCACGCTGGCGCCGTGGTCGCCCACGCGGTGGCAGCACTCCAGGATCAGGGCGAACACGAACTGGGCCACCGCCGGGGTACCGTAGCCCGGCACGTTGCACACCGTCACGCCCCGGGCGGCGGCGGCGCCCACGTCCACCACGTCGTAGCCCGTGGCCAGCACGGCCACGAGCCGCAGCTCGGGCAGGGCCTCGATGTCCGCCGCGCGCAGGGGGGTCTTGTTGGTCATGACCACCTGCGCACCGGCGGCGCGGGCGCGCACCTCCCCGGGGGCCGTGCGCTCATGCACCGTGAGCCGCCCCAGGGCCGCCACCGCGTCCCAGGGGTTGTCGCCGGGGTTGAGCACATGGCCGTCGAGCACGACCATGCGCGGGCCGCGGGCCGCCGCCTGCGGCCCCGGGTCCTGTTGGATCATCCTGTTCTCCTGCGGGGGTTCGGGGTTCAGGGGGTAAGGACCGGGCCCAGCGCCTGCACGGCGTGCAGGGCGGCGTCGTGCCCCGCGCGCACCCGCGCGACCAGCGCGTCGGCCCCGGCGCCCTCGGCGGCCACGGCTCCGGACAGCGCGCGCAGCCGCCCGACCAGCGCGGGCGGCAGGGGCGCCACCGTGCGCCCGGCCGCCGCCAGGGCCGCCAGGGCCCGGGCGTTGGCCGCCGCCACGGCCAGGGTCAGCTCATGGTCGGCCTGGACCACGGCGGCGGCGAAAATCTTGCGCACCACGGCGGGCAGGGCCTCGTAGGCCTCGCGGCGC
The DNA here is from genome assembly GCF_023230885.1 of Desulfocurvus sp. Lineage (GTDB taxonomy): Bacteria > Desulfobacterota > Desulfovibrionia > Desulfovibrionales > Desulfovibrionaceae > Desulfocurvus. The sequence continues at coordinate 21,210 of NZ_JALNWM010000005.1, forward strand.
ACCACCAGCAGCATCCGCCGCCCGGGGGCCTGCCAGCCCGGGCCCAGCCCGTGGGGCGCGACCCCCGGCAGCCCTGCTGCGGCCTCATGGTGGGCGCCGTGCCACGCGGCGCAGTCCAGCTCGCCGCGCTCCAGGACCCGGGCCAGGGCGGCCCCGCCCCCGGACGGCGCGGCGCTGACCCGGGCCCCGGCCCGGCCCAGCACCTCGGCGGCCAGCCCCCGGGCCGTCAAGGCCAGTCCGGCCAGGGCGTCGGGCCCGGAGCCGGCAAGGGGACGGCGCGACCAGGCAAAAACCCCCGGCCCGGCGTCGCCCAGGGGCCAGCCGTAGAGCCCCAGGGGCAGCAGGGCCTCGCGCAGCAGGGCCAGCCCGCCCATGCGGTACAGCCAGATGCCCAGGCCCCGGGAATCCAGCCCGAAGGGCACCCCGGCGAACCATTCCAGGGCGGGGACCCGATCCGCCAGGGCCGAGGCGCACAGGTGCGCGCAGTCGGCCTCCCCGGCCAGGACCAGGGCCGCCGCGCCGCCCGGTGCCGCGCCCTCGGGCGCCACGCGCGCGTCCAGGGCCAGGCGGCTCTCGGTGAGCAGCGACACCTGGCGCACGAACCGGAACGCCCCGGCGGCGTAGAGATCCAGCTCGGGGGGCCAGTCCAGGGCCAGGCGCCAGCGCGCCCGGCCCGGCGGGGGCGAAAAAGCCCGGGCCGCGGAGCCCGCCAGGGCTCCGGCCCCGCCCAGGGCCAGGGCCAGGGTCCGCAACACATCGCGTCTGTTCATGATCCTCACGCCGCCATGCCTGGGGGCGGAACCCGTTCCCGTCCCCCCGCGCATCTAGCACACCCGGCCCCGGAAGGCGAGAAGCCCCGCCCCGCCTGGCGCGAAACGTGCGCATACTGTTTGTGAAGAGCGCATCTCTTTGATATATGGAGAGAACACTCTCAAGCAATGGAGCGCGCATGCCCGTCCTGCGCCACGTTTTCGCCGCCCTGTTCCTGCTGGTCCTGGTCCCCGCCTGCCCCGCGCGGGCCCAGGGGGACATCGTGCTGGGCATGTCGGCGGCCTTCAGCGGCCCCACGCGCGGCCTGGGCATCGAACTGTACCGGGGGGCGCAGGCCTGCTTCGCCGAGGTCAACGCGGCGGGCGGCGTCCACGGGCGCCGCATCGTCATCCGCGCCCTGGACGACCGCTACAGCCCCGGACCGGCCATCGAAAACACCATCACCTTCGCCGAACAGGGCGATGTCTTCGCGCTCTTCGGCCAGGTGGGCACGCCCACGGCCACCCGCGTGCTGCCCCTGCTGCGCCGCTACCAGGGCAGTGACCTCTACCTGCTCTTCCCCCTCACCGGGGCCGAGCCCCTGCGCCAGCCGCCCTACGCCCGCTGGGTCTTCAACCTGCGGGCCTCCTACGCCCAGGAGGCCCGGGGGCTGGTGGACAACTTCGTGCGCCAGGGGCGTACGCGCATCGCCGTGCTGCACCAGGGCGACGCCTACGGCCGCGCGGGCTGGGACGGGGTGCGCAAGGCCCTGGCGCGCTTCGACCTGACCATCGTGGCCGAGGCCAGCCACGCGCGCGACACCGGGCCCGAGGCCGACATGGGCCCCCAGGTGGACATCCTGGCCCGGGGCCGCCCCGACGCCGTGGTGGCCGTGGGCTCCTCCGAAGCCTGCGCGGCCTTCATCCGCCAGGCGCGCGACGCGGGGCTCTCCGTGCCCGTGGCCGTGCTTTCCTTCGCCGGGGCCGAACGGCTGACGGAGCTCCTGGCCCACGCGGGCGCCGCCGCCGGACGCGACTACACCGCGGACCTCGCGCTCTCCCAGGCCGTGCCCAGCCACGACGACCCCAACCTGCCCGCCGCGGCCGCCTACCGCCGCGCGGCGGACCGCTTCGCGCCGCCGCCGCCGCCGACCCTCGTCGGCGACGGCTACCGGCCCCTGCCCTACAGCCTGGCCGCCTTCGAGGGCTACCTGGGGGCGCGCCTGTTCGTCGAGGCCCTGCGGCACATGGGGCCGGACCCGCACCCGCGCCTGCTGCCCGAGGCCCTGCGCGCCCTGGCGGGCCAGGACCTCGGCATGGGCGAGCCCGTCGCCTTCGGCCCGGACAGCAACCAGGCGCTCACGCGCGTCCATTTCATCACCGTGGAGCGGGGCCGCCTGACCCCGCTGCACGACTTCACGCGGTGGCGCAAATGAAGCTCTCCAGGCTGTTCAAGCGCACCCTGGTTTTCATGATCCTGGCTTTCGGGCTCCTCGCCGGGGCCACGTCGCTGTATTCGTCCTACACCCTGCGCGAGCGCCTGACCCGCGAGTTCGAGAGCAAGGGGCTGGCCATCGCCGGGTCCATCGCCAGTTCCAGCGTGGATCTGCTGCTCTCCGACGACGCCGCGGCCATCCAGTCGGTCATGGACCAGTACCCCGGCATCGAGGGCGTGCGCTACGCCCTGGTGGCCTCGGCCCGGGGCGAGGCGCTGGCGCACACCTTCGTGCCCCAGGTGCCCGAGGCCGTCGTGGCCGCCCTGTGGGACATGCGGATGCGCGGCGGCGGCCGCCTGCGCGCCCCGGAGATCCACGACTTCGACATCCCCGGCCTGGGCCCGGTGATCCATGTGAGCTACCCGGTGCTGGCCGGCGAGGCCGGCAGCGTCCACATCGGCATGGACCGGCGCATCATCGACACGGCCATCCGCAACGCGATCATCAACCTGCAGGTGCTGACCTTCGGCGTCTTCCTGCTCTGCGTGGTGGCGGCCTATTCCTACACCGACAGCATCTCCCGTCCGCTGACGGCCCTGGCGGCCTATGCCCGCCGGGTGCGCGGGCACGACTTCTCCGACCCGCCGGACATCCCCGCCCGGGGCGACGAGGTGGCCGAGGTGGCCGAGGCGTTCCGCACCACGGCCCAGGAACTGGCCGGTTTCATCGCCGAGCTGGAGCGGCGCATGGGCGACGCCACCGCCGAGAGCCGCGACGCCCTGGCCACGGTATCGGCCATCCTGCGCAACATGGCCGACGGCCTGTTCCTGGCCGGGTCGCACGGGCGGGTCATCCAGGCCAACCCGGCCCTGGGGGCCATGCTGGGCCGCCCCGCCGACAGCCTGACCGGGCTCCCGGTGGCCACGCTGCTCGGGGCCGACCCCGCCCGCCCCCTGCTGGACGGCACGGCCCGGGGCGAGCGCAGCACCGCCGAACTCACGGTGCCCCGCGTGGGCGACGCGCCCTTCCCCGCCGAAATCTCCCTGGCCGCCCTGGACCTGGGCGGCACGCGCCATGTGGTGGGCATCCTGCGCGACGTGACCGCCCGCAGGCAGGCCGAGCAGGCCCTGCGCGACGCCCGCGACGCCCTGGAAGAGCGCGTGCGCGAGCGCACCGAGGACCTGTGGCGCGCCAACGACAAGCTCAGCGCCGAAATCGCCGAACGGCGAACGGCCGAGGCGGCCCTGCGCCAGGCCGAGGCCAAGTTCCGGGGGCTTTTCGAGAATTCCATGGAGGGCATCTTCCGCCTGGACGCCCAGGGCCGCTATGTGGAGGCCAACCCCGCCCTGGCGCGCATCTTCGGCCACCCCGAGCCCGGCGCGTTCCTGGCCGCCCTGGCCGAAGACCCCGACGCCACCGCAGCCGACCCCGAAAAGGAGGCCGAATTCCTGGCCCGGCTCCTCGCCGGGGACGAGGTTCGCGGCTTCGAGTCCCGCGCGAGGCGCCGCGACGGGCACGAAATATGGATCTCGCGCAACGCCCGCCCCGTGCGCGACCATACGGGCACGCCCATCGGCCACGAGGGCTTTCTCCAGGACATCACCGAGCGCAAGGAGGCCGAGTCGCGGCTCATGCACCAGGCCTTCCACGACCCGCTGACCGGCCTGCCGAACCGCACCCTGTTCCTGGACCACCTGCGCCTGGCCATGGAACGCGCGCGGCGCAACCCGGGTTACCTGTTCTGCGTGCTCTACATGGACCTGGACCGCTTCAAGATCATCAACGACAGCCTGGGCCACTCCATCGGCGACGAGCTGCTCAAGCATGTGGCCCGGCAGCTGGAGGCCTCCGTGCGCGCGATGGACACCGTCGCCCGCTTCGGCGGCGACGAGTTCGCCGTGCTCCTGGAGGACTTCCGCCATCCGCGCGAGGTGGTGGCCATCGCCAAGCGCATCCTGGCCGCCGTGCGCTCCCCCGCCAGCCTGGGGGGGTACGATGTCCACACCTCCGCAAGCATCGGCATCGTCCTGCTCACCGAGCACTACACCCAGGCCGACCTCATCCTGCGCGACGCGGACACCGCCATGTACCACGCCAAGGCCGCAGGCAAGTCGCGCTTCAAGGTCTTCAACCGCCGCATGCACGAGCAGGCCGTGCGCCAGCTGCGCCTGGAGACGGACCTGGCCCGTTCCGTGCGCGACAAGGACTTCACCCTGCTCTTCCAGCCCATGCGCGACGTGGCCACCGGCGCCCTGGCCGGCTTCGAGGCCCTGGTGCGCTGGAACCACCCCGAGCGCGGCCTGCTGGCCCCGGCGGAGTTCATTCACGTCGCCGAGGACACCGGGCTCATCTTCCCCCTGGGCGACTGGGTTCTCGACCAGGCGGGCGCCACCATCGGCGCCTGGGAGGAGCGCTTCGGCCCCCAGGCGCCGGTGTGCGTGTCCGTGAACCTCTCGGCCAAGCAGTTCATGCAGCCCGGGCTGGCCGCCCGCGTGGAGGCCGTGCTGCGCCGCACGGGCATCCATCCGCCCAATCTCTGCCTGGAGACCTCCGAAAGCGTGCTCATGGACCACGCCAGCGCGGCCATCGACATGCTCCGCCAGCTCAAGGCCCACGGCGTGACCCTGGCCATGGACGACTTCGGCACCGGCTATTCGTCCCTGTCCTACCTGCGCCAGTTCCCCATCGACGCCCTCAAGATCGACCGCAGCTTCATCTCCCGCTGCGACACCGACGACGAGGCGCGCGTCATCGTCAACTCCATCCTGACCCTGGCCGGGAACCTGGGCATCTCCGCCGTGGCCGAGGGCGTGGACACCCAGGCCCAGCTGGAGACCCTGCGCCGCCTGGGCTGCACCCTGGCCCAGGGCTACCTGTTCTCCCGCCCCCTGCCCCGGGCCGAGGCCGAAGCCCTGCTGCACCAGGCCTGCGGCCAGGGCTGATCCGCCGCGCGCGCCGGACACCGGGGCCCCGGAGGCCGCGCTCCGTTCGCCGCCCGGCCCCGAAGCCGGACAAAGACGCGCGGGCGAAGGCGCGCCAGCCCCGGCGGGCGCCCGGCAGGGCCCGGGCCGGGGGCCCAGAACCCAAGGCCCGCATCCTCCCGCGGTTCGCCCGGCGCCCCGCAGCCCTGGCAGGCCGTTCCCGCCCGCGCACGGGTCATGCCGTCCCTGCGCCCCCGCCACCCATGCATTTCCGTCCCCGCCCGCCCGGCCCCGGGGGGAGGCATTCCACCCGTGCTCCCGGGCCACGCTTCGTCCCCGTCCGCCCGGCCCGGGGCCGGGCGGGGTCAGGGGCCGCCTGCCGTCCGCAGCGCGGAACCTCCGCCGCCTGCCCATCGCCCGCCCCGGAGGGAGCACCGAACGGCCCCCGGGCAACAGACCCCGCCGCCGCGCCCTGCCCCGCCGACCTCCGACGGGATACCAAGCGGCCCGGGAGCCGCCGCCGCACCCGCCCGGCGCACGGCCCGCCACCCGGCCCCCGGAGGGCGCACCGAGCGGGCCCGGGGATTGGCGTCCTGCCCCGTGCCGCCCGGTGACCCGCCGCCGTCAGTCCCCATGCCCTGCCCGCCGACCCCCGACGGGGCACCAGGCGGCCCGGGCGTTGCCACCCCCCGCGCACGGCACGCCTTCCTGCCCCGCCTTCCTGCCCCGCCGATCCCCGACGGGCACCAAGCGCCCGGGCGTTGCCCCCACGCCGGCCCGCCGCCTGCCCGCCGCACGGCCCGGCGCGCACGGCCCGCGCGCACGCAAAAGGCCCGCCCCTTGCGGGGCGGGCCTGTCAATCGAGGGTGGAGCCTTGGGGTTATGCTGCGGCTTTCTTGACGGAGACAGCGATCTTCCACAGCACGGTGACGACCAGGGCGCCGATGGCGTAGATGCCCAGGGAAATGAACAGCTCGGTGGAGGACGGCATGTATTCCGTCACGCCCTCGAACATGTTCGGGATGAAGCCCGCCACCACGAGGCCCATGCCCTTGTCGATCCACGTCGCGGCGATGAGGATCAGCAACGCGAAGATCAGCACGGGCTTGCAGTTGCGCGTGGTGGAGGGGATGAGCAGCGCCAGGGACAGCAGGGCCAGGAACGCGGCGGTCCAGAAGTAGGGGACCATCACGCCCAGGTGCTGGCCGGTGGCGGGATCCTCCAGCCCGGCGAACAGGTACACGATGGAGTGCATGTGGCCGGGAATCTGGGAATAGAAGGCCGTGAACAGCTCAAGGCCGAAGAAGAAGACGTTGAAGATCATGGCGTAGGTGATGATCCGGGCCAGCATCTTCACGGCGTATTCGCCCAGCTCGAACTTGGCGACCTTCTCGACGATGAACAGCAGAAGCAGCATGATCGCCGGCCCGGCGCAGAAGGCGCTGGCCAGGAAGCGGGCGGCCATGATCGCGGTCAGCCAGAAGTGGCGGGCCGGAATGCCCGCGTACAGGAAGGCCGTGACCGTGTGGATGGAGAAGGCGAAGGGCACGGAAACGATGGCCAGGATCTTGACCCATTTGGCGTAGGGCACGCCCTTCTTCTGGGCCTCGAGGGACGCCCAGCCCACGATGATGTTCAGGAACATGTAGCCGTTCAGCACGATCATGTCCCAGAAGAGCACGGAGTTCGGGGTCGGGTGCAGCACGACGTTCATCAGGCGCTTGGGCTGGCCCAGGTCCACGATGACGAAGAGCAGGCACATGATGATGGCGCCGATGGCCATGAACTCGCCGAAGACAACGAGGTTCCCGAACTTCTTGTAGTCGTGCAGGTAGTAGGGCAGCACGAGCATGACGCCCGAGGCCGCCACGCCGACCAGGTAGGTGAGCTGGGCCACATAGAAGCCCCAGGACACGTCGCGGCTCATGTTGGTGAGTTGCAGGCCGTGCTGGAACTGCAAGACGTAGTTGTAGGCGCCGACCGCGATGCACGCGAGCAGCAGGCCTATCCACCACCAGTAGTATTTGTTGCCGTTAAGCGCTTTTTCGAGCATGGCTCCCCCCCTAGATGATGTAGAAGACGCTCGGGCTGGTGCCCAGGTCCGGTTTGCGGCGGAGGGTGAAGTTCTCCGCCAGGATGTGCCGGATCTCGGAGTCGGGATCGCCCAGGTCGCCGAAGACGATCTTGCCTTCGGACGCCTCGACGCAGGCCGGCATCTTCCCTTCGGCCAGGCGCTCGGTGCAGAAGGTGCACTTCTCGACGACGCCCTTCATCCGCGTGGGGTACACGGGGTTCTCTTCGGCGATGAACGGGCGCGGGTCCTGGAAGTTGAAGCTCCGGGAGCCGTAGGGGCAGCCCGCCATGCAGAAGCGGCAGCCGATGCAGCGGTGCATGTCCATCATCACGATGCCGTCCTCGCGCTTGAAGGTGGCCTTGGTCGGGCACACGCGCACGCAGGGCGGGTTGTCGCAGTGGTTGCACAGCAGCAGGTAGCGGGAGTGGTGCACCCGCTCGGCCAGGAACTCCTGGTGGTTATGGGGGAAGGAGGCGTGGAAGCTGTCGGTCCACAGCCACTTCACTTCCTGCTTGCCGGGAAGGTGCGGGACGTTGTGCTCCTTGTGGCAGGCCTCGATGAGGGGCGCGAAGTCCTCCTCGCCGTGGAAGGCGCGGGTGTCGATGACCATGCCCCAGCGCTTGGCCGTGAGGTGCTGGTGGCCGGGCGCCATATGCTCATAGTGCGGCAGGTAGGCGCCCTTGGAGTTGGCCAGGGCGGAACCCGCTCCGGCGGCCATGCCCAGCGCCGTCACACCAGCCACTTTCAGGAAGTCGCGTCTGGTGGTTTTCATTACTTCTCCTCCTTGGGCGCGATATGGCAATCCCAGCAGTAAGGCTCCACGGCCGCGGCGGTGTGGCACTTGTCGCAGAAGTCCTTCTTGCTGTCGTGGCAGTCCATGCAGCTCTTTTGCAGGCTCATTTCCACATGGCTGCCGGAGGCGGTGGTGTATTCGAGGTTGCCCTCGCGGACAACGGAATCCCTCCAGGTATTGAGCAGCTGCATGTGCTCCGCACGCATCCACTCAGTGGCCTCGATGCACTCGGTGGCCTTGGACTTGGGAGGCAGCTTCAGCTCGGGAGTCTTGTAGCCAGCGCTTCCCGCATTGTACCAGAACGGGAACCCGACTATGCCGAGGAACACGATCAGGCCGGCGATTATTTTTCCACCATCATACATTGGCAGTACCTCCCTTACTCCATCCCGGGCAAGGGCTCTTGCCGCAGGTCTACTTCTCTGGGTTTCTCGCCCGTCATGACCAGCGCGTTGGCCACCAGCTCATGGACGCCGTACACCTCAACACCAGGAGCCCAGTAGTTGGCCAGCGGGGGCAGCGTGGCGCGGTCGATGGCGCAGATGGTCGCCAGGGTGTTCACGCCGTTTTTCTGCTGCACATGGCGCAGGGCGTTGCCCCGGCCGATGCCGCCGCGCATGCGCATCTCCATGAACTCGTCCGTGTTCAGGCCCGAGCCGCCGGCGCAGCAGAAGGTCTTCTCGCGGATGGTGTCCTCGGGCATCTCGACGAAGTTGTTGCACACGTTCTGGATGACGTAGCGCGGCTCGTCGAGCAGGCCCATGGCGCGGGCGGGGTTGCAGGAGTCGTGGAAGGTCACGATCTTGTCGTCGTTGCGGCTGGGGTCGAGCTTGAGCTTGCCGTGCTTCATCAGGTCGGAGGTGAACTCCGTGATGTGGATCATGCTCGTGCCCGCGGCGCTCTCGAAGCGGGTGCCCGTGATGGGGCTCACCGGCGTCTCCAGGAAGTCCGCCGGGCCGTTCATGGTGTCCATGTACTGGTTGAGCACGCGCCACATATGGCCGCACTCGCCGCCGATGATGTACTTCACGCCCAGGCGCTTGGCCTCGGCGTACATCTTGGCGTTCAGCTTCTTCATCATCCGGTCGGAGGTGAACAGGCCGAAGTTGCCGCCCTCGGAGGCGTAGGTCGACCAGGTGTAGTCCAGCCCGATCTCGTGGAAGAGCATCAGGTAGCCCATGTAGGTGTAGGTGCCCGGGTCGGCGAAGATGTCGCCCGACGGGGTGATGAACAGCACCTCATGGCCCTTTTCGTTCACCGGGCAGTTGACCTTGACCCCGGTGATCTCCTCGATGTCGTCGCACATGAACTCCATCATGCCGTAGTAGGCATGGGGCTGGATGCCCATGTGGTTGCCGGTGCGGTTGGAGTTGGAGGCGGGCTCCAGAATCCAGTTGATGTTGCAGCCCACCAGGTGCAGCAGCTCGCGGGCCATCATGGTGATCTCGGCGGTGTCGATGCCGTAGGGGCAGAACAGCGAACACCGGCGGCATTCCGTGCACTGGTAGAAGTACAGGAACCACTCCTTGACCACGTCCTCCTCGAGCTTGCGCGCGCCCGCCAGCCGGCCCAGGATCTTCCCGGCCAGGGTGAACTCGCCGCGATAGATGGAGCGCAGCAGCTCGGCGCGCAGCACGGGCATGTTCTTGGGGTCGCCGCCGCCGATGTAGAAGTGGCACTTGTCGGCGCAGGCGCCGCAGCGCACGCACACGTCCATGAAGACCTTGAAGGAGCGGTACTTGTCCAGCCGCTCGCGGAAGCCCTTCTTGATCCGTTCGCGCCAGTCCTCGGGCAGCTTCCAGTCCACGTCGGTGGGCACCCACTCGCGGATGTGCGGGAAGTCGCCCTTGGTGGCCTTGTTCAGGTACTCCAGAATCTCGGGCTTGGCCGGATAGCACCATGTGCCGGGCTTGAACTCGGGCGGAACATCCATCCAGTTCTTCTGGGGGACCTTGTAATCGTACTGAAGCAGCTCTTCAGGTTTGACATTCCAAGCCATCGTCCACTCCTTAGGGCTACTGGGCCTCGGTTTTGGCGGCCTCTTCGAGGGTCTTCTCGACGGGCAACCCGGCTTCGATCATCTTCTCCCGGAATTCGTCCTCGTAGGCCGCGTAGCTGTGGGCCTTGACGTTCGGGTCGTTCCAGGGGTTGCGGTGGTACCTGGCGCGGCTGTCGTTGGGCAGGTTCCTGGTCGGGGACAGGAACACCCCGCCCATGTGCATGAGCTTGCTGAAGGGCAGGTAGGCGATCAGGCAGCTCACCAGGAAGACGTGGACGAAGAAGACGACCCCGATCCCTTCGATGTGCACGGCGGGATTGAGCGAGAACAGGGCCATGGTCACTTCCTTGACGGCCATGATGTCGGTCTTGGCCCAGTAGCGCATGAGGATGCCCGACAGGGCCACGCCCAGAATCAGGAACAGGGGGAAGTAGTCCGCGGGCTGGGAGATGTAGCGCACCTGGGGCACCACGAAGCGGCGCAGCAGGAGCAGCGACACGCCCAGGGCCAGGGCCGCGCCGCTCATGTACAGCGCGGGGGCGCCGATCTGCAGGAAGGTGTCGGCGTACTCCAGGGCCAGCAGGGCCGAGGGCACCGGGTCGAGGAACAGCCGCCAATGGCGGATGAACACGACCAGGAAGGAGTAGTGGAAGATCAGGGCGAACAGCCACAGCCATTTGGCCGAGGCGTAGCGGATCTTCACGTCCACGCCGTCCTGGGCGCTGCCGAAGCGCTGCGCCGTCAGGTTGCGGAACAGCGAGCGGAACAGCAGCACTTCGAGGGCCATGCGCACGAAGGTCTGTCCGGCGGTGGCGGGGTTGTCGTACTTGTCGTGGCGGATCCAGTCGTGCGACTTCATCTGCCCGGCGGTGGTCGGGATACGGAACGGCACGGGCGATTTTGCCCAGCCGATGACCTTGGCGACGAAGCCGACCAGGAAGACGGCAATCGCCAGCCAGGGGATGTACAGCCCGAAGAGCTGCTCCATCCCCGCGGCCCCCGCGCCGACCAGGGCGATCACGACCAGCGCGAAGACAGCGAAAAGTGAGTACAATGCGTTCATAAGCCCCTACCTCGATTGATGTTACACTGCCATTTACCCGTCACCCGATTCCGAAGTCCCGCTGTCGAACTTCGGGTATTCGACGATGATCTTGTGCTTGCGCATGAGCCCGGTGAAGTTGCGCTTGAAGTCCTCCAGGCGGTTTTCCATCACCGTGTTGCGGCACTTGGTGTAGATGTCGAAGGCGATGAGCATCATCGTGTCGACCTTGTTGTCGAACTCGTGCAGCTCCTTTGCCGGAATCCGGCCGGACTCTATCTCCGCGGCGAACCGCTCGCGGACCACATGCTTGACGAACAGCAGGATGGCCACTGCCTCGGAGGGCCTGTAGTCCTGCACGGCGCGGATGCGAACCACGGCGTCCAGCAGGGGGGCGAGGTCGTTCGACGCCTCGGGCTGGAGCAGCTCGTCGAAGAGCTTTTCGATGGCCCCGTGGATGTTGGTGCCCACGGGGTTGCCCCAGCGGTGGTTCTTCTTCAGGAACACCGCCGACAGCCCCGGATAGGTGCGCACGATGAGGTCGAACCATCGGTCGAGGATCTGTTCCCTGTGCTGGGCGAGAAGCGGAGCCAGTGTCATGGTGGGCCTTTTGATTAATGATATGATAACCTGTTGGCGCGAAATACGAATCGGCACAGGATTGAAGCATCCCGCGCCATTTGTAAACACATGAAAACCAGTCTCAACCGGGACCGGCCGACCGGGCGGGTCCGGGACAGGTGCCTCTCCGGGGCTTTTTCCCGTTCCGCTTGCCCCGCGTATAATGAACTTTCCGCCTTCTCGTCAAATGGTTCGTGCAAATTTTCACTATTGGCCGCCCTGTGTGGACTTCGCCCCGCCCGGCGGGCGGAGGCGGGCGGGAGGCTCCGGAGCCCGGCAGGCGGAGGCTGGCGGCCGCCCCGCCGCGCCCGGGGCCCCTGGATTGGGACCTGGAACGTCTACGGGCGTCAGCAGGCCGCCCCGCCTGCGCCGGGGCCCCTTCCGGCCCTGGCGCTCGGGCCCAAGGTCGGGTACAGCTTGCGCCGGAGGCCGCATGCGCGAAAAACCCCTGGTCGCCCTGATCTATCCGCCCTGGCTGGAAGAACGCACCCACACCGAGGACGTGGCCTGCGTGCCCATCGGCACCTACGCCGTGGCCGCCGCGCTCCTTGCGGCCGGCTGCGACGCCCGCGTGCTCGACTGGCACGCCCTGCGCGGCCAGCCCGAGGCCATGCGCGAGGAGCTGCGCACTCTGGCGCCCGACGTGGTCGGCGTCACGGTGCTCCAGGCCAACCGCTTCGGGGCCATGGACGCCGCGCGCATGGCCCGCGAGCTGGACCCGGAGGTGCGCGTGGTCTTCGGCGGCGTGGGCGCCACGTCGCTGTGGGCCTTTTTCCTGGAGCACTGCCCGGAGCTGGACGCCGTGGTCCTGGGCGAAGGCGACCTGACCACGCCCGAGCTGGTGCGCGCCTGGCAGGCCGGGGCCGACCCGGCCGCCGTGCCCGGGCTGGCCCTGCGCGGGCCGGACGGCCCCACGACCACGGCCCCGCGCCCCCCCGTGGCCGACCTGGACAGCCTGCCCATCGCCGCGCGCCATTTCACCTACCAGCACCTGGCGCTCACCCGCGGCTGCCCCGGGCGCTGTACCTTCTGCGGCTCCCCGGCCTTCTGGGGCCCCCGGGTGCGCTTTCGCTCGCCCGGGCACTTCGTGGACGAGATGGAGCTGCTGGCCGCCCGGGGCGTGACGCATCTCTACGTCAGCGACGACACCTTCACCCTGGACCGCGAGCGCGTGCGCGCCGTGTGCCGCGAGATCATGGCCCGGGGCCTGGAGGTGGAATGGCAGGCCATCTCGCGGGTCAACGCCGTGGACGACCAGACCCTGGCCCTCATGCGCCAGGCGGGCTGCATCCAGATCAGCTTCGGCGTGGAATCGGGCGACGACGCCATCCGCCAGGCCCTGAACAAGAACGTGCGCCGCGAGGACGCCGTGCGCGCCTTCGCCCTGTGCCGCAAACACGGCATCCTGGCCCGGGCCTATTTCATCTACGGCTGCCCGGGCGAGAGCGACGCGACCATCCGCGCCACCCTGGAACTCATCGCCGAGCTCAGGCCCCTGGTGGCCCATTTCTTCATCCTGTCCGTTTTCCCGGGCACGGAACTGTACGAGCGTTTCAAGGCCGCCACCGGCGCGGCGGACTCCATCTGGCTCGACCCCGTGGAGGACATCAAGCACTTCGAGCTGGACCCGGACCAGGACCTGGACACAGTGGCCGCCTGGGGCCGGGCCCTGCGCGAGGGCTACCGCGCCATGCTGCCGGGTTTCGCCCTGGCCGCCGCCGACGACCTGGACCCCGACCCGGCCCTGGCCCGGCTGCACGCCGACTTCCTGGCCCGCCTGGGCATGACCTTCGAACGCGGGGACTACGCCCGCGACCCGCACCTCCCCAACGCGCAGGACATCGCCGCCCGGCTCTACGCCCGGGCCCTGGAGTTCCACCCCGACGCCACCGCCGCCCTGGGCCTGGGGCTCATGCTCCAGCGCCGGCGCGACTACGGCGCCTCGGTGCGCACCCTGGCCCTGGGCCTGACGGGCAACCCCGGGCACGAGGGCCTGTCCCTGGCCCTGGCCGTGGCGCTCATGAACTGCGGCGACTTCGAGCGCGCCATCTCGTTCCTCACGCCCTTCACGGGCAACCCCCAGGCCATGGAATACCTGGCCCTGTGCCACCGCCACCTGGGCCACCCCGGGCGCGAGGCCCAGGCCCTGGCCCACGCCCGGGCCCTGCGCCAGGGCCGCCCCGCGCCGGGGCCCGGCGGCGCCCCCCCGGAGCCGGGCGGCTAGCGCCTCCGCCAGGCGCGCCGCCGCCGATCCCGCCCCGGGGTTGACCGCCCCCCGGGGCGGTCTTATTCTCGGGGTTTGGCCCCCTCCACCCCTGACCCCCACCCCGCGAAGGCCGGCATGGCGTTCAAGAACCCCGCGCAGGATACGGCGCACCCCTACCGCGCCATCTGGCGGCTGTCCTGGCCCCAGGTGCTGATGATGTTCCTCCAGTTCTGGATCGGCTTCGTGGATGTCTATGTGGCCGGGCTCATCAACCGCGAGGTCCAGGCATCCCTGGGGCTGATCACCACCTGCCTGTTCTTCCTGCTCATCGTGGCCACGGCGGTGGCCAACGGCGCCGTGGCGGCGGTGAGCCAGAGCGTGGGCGCCGGGCTCTACCGCCGGGGCCAGCGCTACGTCGGCCTGTGCCTGACCCTGGCCCTGGTCATGGGCGCGCTGCTCATGCTCGCCGGGCTGGCGGGCCGCGAGGCGTTCCTGGTGCTGCTCCAGGTTCCCCCGGAGCTGCGCGCCATCACCGGGGACTTCCTGGCCGTCTACGCCCTGCTGCTGCCCGCCTACCACATCCTGCTCATCGCCAACGCGGTGTTCCGGGCGCGCAAGGAGGTCATCTTCCCGACCCTGTCCATCCTGCTGGTCTGCGTGGTCAACGCCGTGGCGGATTTCGGGCTGGGCCTCGGGCTGTGGGGCCTGCCCGCCCTGGGCCATTCGGGCCTGGCCTGGGCGACCTTCTGGTCCGTGACGGCGGGAGCGGCGCTGAACCTGGTCATGCTGCGCCGCAAGGGCCTGCTGCGCCGCGAGGCCTTCGCGCCCTGGCGCTGGGTGCGCCGGGCCCTGCCCCGGCTGCTGCGCGTGGCCGGCCCCTCGGGGCTCATGCAGGTGCTGTGGCAGTCGGGCTACCTGATGCTCTTCGCCATCACCGGCTCCCTGCCCCACGGCAACATCACCGCCCTGGCGGGCATGACAGCCGGGGGCCGCATCGAGGCCCTGCTGTTCCTGCCCGGGTTCGCCTTCAACATGACGGCCTCGGTGCTGGTGGGCCACTACCTGGGCGCGGGCCAGCCCGCCGAGGCCCGGCGCTTCGGCTTCCGCGTGCTGGGCATCGGCGTGGCGATCATGAGCCTGGTGGCCCTGGGCCTGTGGCAGGTGGCCCAGGACGTGGCCGACATCATGTCCGACGACCCGGCGGTACGCCTGGAGATCATGAGCTACCTGTCGTGGAACCTCCTGGCCATCCCCTTCACCCTGACGGGCATGATCATGGGCGGCGCCCTGGGCGGCGCGGGCGCCACCATCTACACCATGATCGTCTTCGGAACGACCATCTGGTGCGTGCGCCTGCCCCTGGCCTGGATCCTCGGGCACCATGTCCTGGGCGAGGCCCGGGGGGTCTGGATATCCATGCTCGTGTCGCAGATGGTCCAGGCGCTGGTCATCCTCTATGTGTTCGCGTTCAAGGACTGGAAACGGTTCGCCCTGGTGCGGCGCGCCTCGCGGCGCGACCCCGCCGGGCTGGCCGAGGAGCCGGCCCCGCTGCCCGTGGGCGGCGGCGGCGGCCTGAGAAAATAAAGGAAGGCAAGACAGCATGAACGACTGCAAGGACCCGGTCTTCGAGCCGGTCTCCCTGGAACGGCAGGACCAGTACCTGGAGCGCTTCGCCCGCTGCCCCCAGAAGGCCTCGGACTACAGCTTCATCAACATCTGGGGCTGGGCCGAGGAATACGGCCTGCAATGGCACTTCGGCGACACCCACGTCTGGCTGCGCCAGACCAGGCCCCACGTCGTCCACTGGGCGCCCGTGGGCCCCTGGGACGAGGTGGACTGGAGCCGCTGCCCGGTCATCGGGCACTGCGGCGCCTTCACCCGCGTGCCCGAGGCCCTGGCCCTGTCGTGGCAGCGGGCCCTGGGCCCGCGCGTGGAGCTGACCGAGGCGCGCGGCCACTGGGACTATCTCTACTCCGTGCCGGAGCTGACGGCCCTTGCGGGCAACCGTTTCCACAAGAAGAAGAACCTGCTCAACCAGTTCCTGCGCACCTACGACCACCACTACCACACCATGACCCCCGACTGCGTGGAGGCCGCCCTCCAGATGCAGATGGACTGGTTCCGCTGGCGCGACGCCGAGTCGCGCGAGCTGCTGGCCGCCGAGAACAACGCCATCCGCCGCGTGCTCCAGAGCTGGGACAGCCTGCGCGGCGTGTTCGGCGGGGTCATCGAGATCGACGACCAGCGCGCGGCCTACACCGTGGCCGAGCACCTGTGCGAGCGCACGGTGGTCATCCATTTCGAGAAGGCCCACACCCGCTACAAGGGCATCTACCAGGCCATCAACCAGATGTTCCTGGACCACGAGGCCGGGGGCTACGAGCTGGTCAACCGCGAGCAGGACCTGGGCGACCCCGGGCTGCGCAAGGCCAAGGAGTCCTACAACCCTGTGGACTACCTCAAGAAGTTCGAAGTGACGGTCCACCCGGCGCAGTAGCGCCCGGGCGGACCCGATCGAGCTTGCGCCACGCGACGAATCCAGATACCTCCGCCAATCACGCACCCTGCGCCGCCACCGCCCACCGTCTGGAGGTACCCGTTCGTGTCCATCCGCAACAAGCTGCTGCTCATCGTCCTGGCGACCCTGGCCGGCCTGGCCTGCATCTTTGTCGTCAACATGCTGGGGCAGGCGCGCATCGCCACCTCGGTCCACGGCGAAGCCGCCATGTTCGAGGCCGAAATCGCCACGCTGCGCGCGCAGCTCGCCGAGGAGGACTTCCTGGCGCGCCGAGATGCGGCCAATGTCGAACGACACGCCGCAGCCCTGGCCGCAGCGAGGGCCTCCCTGGCCCAATGTGCCGAAG
>NZ_JALNWM010000006.1 GCF_023230885.1 Desulfocurvus sp.
ACCAGGAAGCCGCTACCACCCTGGCCCGCGCCGAGCAGCAGCAGGCATAGGCCGCCGGGAATTGGTTTTGTGTTCGGTCGGCAAGATTGCAAAACGTCAAAGAGATTGGCCCGGCTCCGTCAAAAAGGAGTCGGGCCACTTTGTGTTGCTTGTTTGCAGTTTGGTGTGCTGACTTTGCTGTAATCCAGAGGGGGGGAAGATAGCTCTTATTCTGTTGGGTGAATTAATTTTGATTTCATGACGCGAACTGTCTCTTTTGCAACCTCATCGAATACATATTTATATGCTCCAATTGTAAATCCACCACCGAAGGCGATGGATCGTTCAACTGGAATTCGTGCTATTTCTGCGTTGTATTTGTCTAATACTACAGTTTCAGTGCTCAGCTTCGTTGCCCCAGCCCCGGGGATCAGCCACCTTGTGAATGCATTTCCAGGCTCATATTTGTTTATTTTTGTTGTGACGGTGTAGGTTCCTGAATCAGAGAGCAGCCCTTCACTGGCAAGAGCAGCATTCATAGATCCGTGCATAGCTTCTGAAAGAGAGAAGGCTTCTTCTTTTTCGGAGAAAGAAAATCCGCTTGCATCTATGGAATTTTCGACTTTGAACCTTGTATCACTTGGCAGGTATGTTGCGTCTTTAGGTTGATAAACGTTTGATTTCGTCGCACACCCTGAAATGAAGAAGACAGCTACTGCAATCAAAAAAAGTTTGCGCATCGCCTTGCTCCGTTTAGAATTGTAGAAGAGTAGAAATTCACATGCTCATTTTTGCGACGCTCGTTTGTCTGCCGCAAGTAAATGGGAAGCAAGACTTATAGAGTCCCTGTTGCAAAAAGTCAACGTGCTTAGCGATGGTATGCGGATACAATTTTTAGGCGCTATCCGTAGTTGATGCGTCTTGATAAAAGCAGCGGTAGGCATAGCCGCCTGCTTTCTGCACCCTATGTCGGAATTTTGATCGCTACAGCCTGCCGCTCTGGAGTTCCTGGCGGTAGGAGTCGATGCCTGCGGTGATGCCGTCGGCCACGCGCTGGAGGTAGGCGTCGGAGCGCAGCAGGTCGGCCTCGGCGGGGTGGGTGATGTAGCCGATCTCCACCAGCACGGCGGGCATCTTGGCCCCGATGAGCACGAAGAACGGCGCGCTGCGGGCGCCGTGGTCCACGATGCCCTTGTATTTGGAGCTCAGCAGCCGCACGCAGTTCTTCTGGACGTGCTGGGCCAGGACCTTCGATTCCTCGATCTTGAAGCTGTGCACGAGGTCCATGACGATCTTCTGGGTGTCGCTGATCTTGACGGGGTCGACGTTGTTTTCCTTGGCGGCCAGGCGCAGGACGATATCGTTGCGCGCCTTGCCCAGGTAGTACGTCTCGAAGCCGCGCACGGAACTGGAGTTGTTGGCGTTGCAGTGCAGGGAGATGAACAGGTCGGCCTTCTTGATGTTGGCGGCCAGCACGCGGTCTTCCAGCTGGATCTTGGTGTCGTCGGTGCGCGTGTAGAGAACCTGGTAGCCGCGCTCCTTGAGGGTCTTGCCCAGGATGCGCGCGGCGCGCAGGGTGATGTCCTTTTCCCTGGTGCGGATGGTCTTCTGGGCGCGGCCCTTCTTGTCTTTGGTGGTGACGTATTGCAGGGCGCCGGGGTCGCGGCCGCCGTGCCCGGCGTCGATCATCACGGTGCGCACGGTCATGCCCAGCTGGGCCAGCACGTCGTGGGCCGTGGTGGCTTCCTTCCGGCCGGGGGTGCGCGTGTCGTCGGGGGCGGGCCTGGCCGGGCGGGCGGCGGTGCGCTGCTGGTCCTTCCTGTCCTGGTCCACCGACTGGCGGGCGAACACGTCGATGACGATGCGGCTGGGGTCGTTCAGGGTCAGGACGTGGTATTCCTGCTCGTCCTTGAAGTCGAGGACCACGCGGGCGGTGGAGGGCGTGTTCTGCCCGGCGCGGATGGCCTGGAGGAAGCCCCCGGGGATCTCGACCTTGCGTTTCAGGTCCGTGCCCAGGGAGGTCTTGTCCAGGTCGACGTACATGCGGTGGGTCTTGCCCTGGGCGGGGTCGGCGGGCAGCCGGGCGTGCTTGAAGCCCACGGGGCCGGTCAGGTCCAGGACGATGCGCGTGAAGTCGTCGCCGCTGCTGTAGCGTACGCCGGTGAGCACACCGGGCCCGGCCGCCTCGCTGAAGCCGTCGGATGCCTGGGCCTCCGGGGCGGGGCCGGGGGCCGGGGCGGTCATGGGGCCCTCGGGCTGGGGCAGGGCCTGGGCGCGGGCCTCGTCCATTTCGCGCAGCAGGGCCCGGGCGGCCTGGGCCTGGTCGCCGTCGGGGTATTCGGCGGTGAGCAGCAGCAGGTCGGCGTAGGCCTTGTCCTCGTCGCCCAGGTGGCGGTAGGCGATCTCGGCCTTGCGGAAGATGGCGTCGTCGCGCCAGGAGTCCTTGCGGTCGAAGGCGTCGGCGGCGCGGCCGTAGTATTCGGCGGCCTGGGCGTAGTCGTCGCGCGCCCCCGAGCGGCGCGCGGCCTCCTCGCTGGCGAAGCCCGCGAAGTAGGCGGCGCGGGCGCCCAGCGTGGCGCGCGGCACGGTGCGGTAGATTTCGCGCAGCCGCGCGGACGCGGCGCGCAGCTGGGCCGGGGTGGCGCCCTTGGAGGCGCGCAGGGCGCGGAAATCGGCCGTGGCGCGGTCGTAGGCGGCGCGGATTTTCGGGGTGACGGTGGCCGGGGCTGTGGAGGGCGGCGGCAGGGTCGCGGCGGCGGCCTTGGGCGCGGGGGCGGGCCGGGGCGCCGGGGCGGCGGCCTTGGCCGTGCCGGAGATGCGCGCCAGCAGCGTTTCCGCCGCCCGGGCCTGGTCGCCCCGGGGATAGGCGGCCAGCAGTTCGCGCAGGTCCGCCGCCGCCGCGCGCGCGTCGCCCAGGCGCAGCCAGGTCACCTCGGCCTTGCGGTAGAGGCAGTCGTCGACCCAGGAGTGCCCGGGGGGGAAGCGGTTGGCCGCGCGCTGGAAGGCGTCGGCCGCGCGCACGGCGTCGGAGCGCAGGCCCGAACGCCGGGCCAGTTCCTCGTGGCAGCGGCCGATGTAATACAGGGACTTGGGGGCGTAGTCGGTGTCCGTTCCGGCGCGCAGCACGGCCTCGAAGCGCTCCAGGACCTTGGCCCACAGGTCGCGCCGGTTGGCGCGCGGCTCCTCGGCCATGACCCATTGGAAGGAATCCAGGGCCCGCGAGAAAAGCTGCTGGCGCGAGGCGCTTTGGGCCCGGGCCGGGGCCGGGAGGGCCGCCAGGGCCGCCAGCAGGGCCAGCGCCGCCAGCGCCAGGGCGGCGCGCGGAAGGCGGGGGCGGGCGCGGAAGCAGGGTACGGGCATCGGTCGTCTGGCGTTGGGAGGTTCTGCCGCAGGGCGCGCCGTTCGCGCTCGGGGACATATACCCGCGTTTGTGCAAAAACCGCAAGCCCGCGCCCGCTTCGGCCCGCGCCCGCCCCGGCCGCGCTCCGGGGCGCGGCCGGCTAGCGGTAGCGTTCGGCGTCGATGTCCAGGCGGCGCAGGATTTTTTGCAGGGACACGCGTTCGAGCCCGGAAATGCGCGCGGCCTGGGAGATGTTGCCCTCGGTCATGGCCAGGAGCTGGCGTACATAGGTGCGCGTGAAGTCGTCGAGGATCTTGGATTTCGCGTCCTTGTAGGGCGGCAGGCCGGTGTCGGCGTCGGCCGGGCCGCCGGCGTTGTTGTCCGCCAGGCGGACCAGGGCCAGGTCCACGGTCGGGGTGCGCGCGAAGACGGCCAGGCGGCGCATGAAGTTCTGGAGTTCGCGCACGTTGCCGGGCCAGGGCCGCGCGGCCAGGAAGGCCAGCACCTCGGGGGCGATGTCCTTGGGCGGCAGGCCCATGTCGCGGCAGGCCTCGGTCAGGAAGTGGTGGGCGAGCAGGGGCACGTCGTCGGCGCGCTGGCGCAGGGGCGGCACATGGATGTGCAGCACGTTCAGGCGGTAGAAGAGGTCTTCGCGGAAGTCTCCGGCCTGCATCTTGGCTTCGAGGTTCTGGTTGGTGGAGGCCAGGATGCGCACGTCCACGGGGGTGCTCTCGTTGGCGCCCACGGGCCGGACCTCGCGCTCCTGGAGCACGCGCAGCAGCTTGGTCTGCACGTTCATGGGGATGTCGCCGATCTCGTCCAGCAGCAGGGTGCCGCCGTGGGCGGCCAGGAACAGGCCCTTGCGGTTGCGGTCGGCCCCGGTGAAGGCGCCCTTGACGTGGCCGAAGAGTTCCGACTCCAGCAGGTGGTCGGGGATGGCCGGGCAGTTGACGCTGACCAGGTGCCGGGCGGCGCGCGGCGAGGAGTTGTGGATGGTCCGGGCGACCATCTCCTTGCCCGTGCCCGACTCGCCGTTGATGAGCACGGTGTAGTCGCTGGCGGCCACGGCGGCGATGGTTTCGCGCAGGCGGTTCATGGCCTGCGAGCGGCCCAGCAGGTTTTGCAGCGATCCGGCCTGGGCCACCAGGGCGCGCAGGCGGCGGTTCTCGCCCAGCAGCCGGGCGCGTTCCAGGCCCTTGGCCACCACGCGCACGAGGCTTTCGCGGTCCACGGGTTTGGTCAGGAAGTCGTAGGCCCCGGCCTTGAGGGCCTCCACGGCGGATTCGATGGAGCCGTAGCCGGTGATCATGACCACCGACAGGGCGGGCTCGGCCTCCAGCGCGCGCCCCAGCAGCTCCAGCCCCGACATGCCGGGCATGCGCAGGTCGGAGAGCATGAGCGACACGGGCTGGGCGGCCAAAAGCTCCAGGGCCTGCTCGCCGCTGGTGGCCACCGCGCTACGCACGCCGGGGAACTCCTTGTCCAGCAGGCGGGCCATGCCCTGGGCGAAGACGCTTTGGTCGTCGACGATGAGGATGGTGTCCTGGGGGGTGGTCATGAGACGTCTCCTGCGGCGGGCGGGGCCACGGGCAGGGTCAGGGTGAACACGGCGCCGCCGCCGTTGGCGGCCTCGATGGTGCCCCCGGCCTGCTGGACCAGGCCGTAGGTCACGGCCAGCCCGAGCCCGGTGCCCTTGCCCACCTCCTTGGTGGTGAAGAAGGGGTCGAAGATGCGCCGCAGGTGCTCGGGGGCGATGCCCGGCCCGTTGTCGGCGGTGGTGATGGTCACGGTGCCCGCTTCGGGGTCGTGGCTGGCGCTCACGGTGATGCGCCCGGGGGCGGCCGGGTCCTGGGACACGGCGTCCAGGGCGTTGAGCAGCAGGTTGCCCATGATCTGCTCCAGGGCCTCGGCGGAGGTCGCCACCAGGGGCAGGTCGGGCGGCAGGGCGATGTCCAGGGCGGTGCCGGTCTTCTGGGCCTGGAGGGAGAACACGTCGGCCAGCACGGCGATGACGCTCACGGGGTCGCACGGGCCGTGGCCGCCGCCGCGCGGCCGGGCGAAGTTCAGCAGGTCCTGCATCACGCGCTGGGCGCGCTTGGTGTGGCGGATGATCACGTCCACGTCGGCGCGCTGCTGGTCCGAGTCGGCGGCCGAGCGCAGCAGCTCGGCGTAGCACAGGATGATGCCCAGGGGGTTGTTGATCTCGTGGGCCAGGCCGGCGGCGAGCTTGCCCACGGTGACGAGCTTCTCGCTTTGCTGGATGCTTTCGAGCATCCGTTTCTCGGCGGTGTTCTCGCGGGCGTAGACCACCACGCGTCCGCCCCGGTCCCGCGAGCCGGGCAGGGGGTAGACGTTCAGGGCGAAGGAGCGCTGGCCGGAGAGGGTCGCCTCGTAGGAGGTCGGGCGGCCCTGCTGGAGCACCTGGCGCAGGGGGCAGCGCTCGCCGGCCGCCGGGTCCAGCCCGAGCATCCGCGGCAGGGGGTTGTCCTCGGCGTCGGCGTCGGTGTCGATGGAGAGCTGGCGGGCGGCCTCGTTGGCCATGATCACGCTGCACGATCCGTCCATGAGCATCAGCGGGTCGGCGATGCCCTCGAAGATGGATTCGAGCATGGTGTTGTGGCGCAGCAGGGTGTCCAGGGCGTTCAGGTTCTCCATGGCGATGCCCATCTGGCGGCCCAGGGCGATGAGCACGTCGCGCATCTGGCCGGGCTCGGTCTCGGCCTCGGCGTCCCAGTAGAGGCACAGGTAGCCCTCCAGGGCCGAGTCCGAGGGCTGCACGGGGATGAGCGCGGTGTCGTGGGTGAAGACGGGGCGCGCCTCGGCCAGCACCTGCCGCCAGTCTGCGGGCAGGTCGGGGCGGCGGTCCTTCTCCGGCCAGGAGAAGAAGTTCTGGGAGGACAGGGTGCAGATGAACGCCGCGCGCGAGGCGCCGTAGCGCGTGCCGATGCTGGGCAGGGTGGTCTCGATGAGTTCGCGCCGTGTCTGGGACGTTTTCAGGGCGTCCAGCAGCGAGACGAAGAGCAGCACGTCGCTTCTGCGCTCCATTGCCTCCAGGGAGAGGTCCTTGGTGCGCTCGTCGACCATGCAGCGCAGGTTGCCCGCGTAGTGCTCCAGCTCCTGGCGGGCGCTGGACAGGGTCCTGGCCATCTCCTCCACGGCGTGCATGATCTCGTCGATCTCGTCGCCTTCGTCCATGTCGCCCAGGTCGTCCAGCCGCGAGAGGATGGGGCTTTGGGCCTGCTCCTTGAAGTAGAGGGGGAACACGTCGAGCACGCGGCGCAGGTTGAAGACCACCACGCGGTTGAACAGGATGTTGACCACGCCGAAGCACAGCAGGGCCCCGGCGCAGGAGAGGACCACGAACCCCAGGGTCGCGCCCCGGATGCGCGTGAGCGCGCTGTTCACGGGCAGGACCACCGAGGTCAGTCCGGCGATGGAGTCCAGCTCGTGCCCGAAGCCGCGCCCGGTGCCGTAGCGGTCCAGCAGGACCTGGGGCGCGTCGGCGGGGTCGCCGTGGCAGTTCATGCACGAGGCGGTGAAGCGCACGGGCTTGGCGGTGATGTAGTACTCCGCGCCTTCGATGGTCTCGAAGCGCGAGACCCGGTCCTCCCCGGGGTTGGCGCGGAAGTGCTCGATGAGCGCCAGCTCGCGGTTGTCGGCCTCGAAGCGCGGGTTGCGCGCGCCCACGGCCACGCGGCGGTACTGGAGCTGGCTGGGGGACAGCTCGGTATGCTCCATGACCTTGCGCGAGACGTAGGAGGTGCTCATGGCCTCGATGATGAACTCATGGGCGGGCAGGGCCTGGTACATGGCCGGGCGCAGGGTTTCGCGCACATAGCGGCGCACGGCCTCCACCTGGTCCAGGACCATCTCGGCCTTGTCGGCGACCTCGGCCTCCAGCAGGCCGCGCAGGTGGACGTAGAGCCCGCAGGAGAACAGCAGGCCCGCGCCCAGGGCGATGGCCGCAAGGCCCATGAGGAACTTGGTCTGGATGGTCCGGGGACGGGATACGCGCATGCGGGCTCCTGCCCGGCCGGGGCGCCGGGCCTCGCCAGTGTAGCACAGCCGGGGGGGTGGGCAAGGGAAACCCCTGGCCGTGCAACCGGTTGGCGGCATGTGCCAACCCGGGTTGGCGGGTGGCGGGGGGGCTTAGCGGCGGCGGGAGCGCCCCCCGCGCCGGGCGCGGGCCCTGCTCTTGCTGTCCTTGGCCTGCGCGGCGCCGTTGCCGTTGTCGTAGTCGCGCGCGGGTTCGATGAGCCCCTCGCGGTCCATGGCCAGGAATAGCTCGCGGCTGATCCAGGCGTCGGTGGCGGCGTAGTTGATCTGGGCCGGGGTCAGCCGGGGGTTGGCCCAGTTGGTGCACCGCGCGGCCTTGGAGATGCGGATGCCCAGGAACTTGGCCGCCAGGTTGCGCAGCCCGTGGGTGTCGAGCTTGTGGTACAGGGCGATCACGCCCAGGTCGATGAAGCCCCGGGCGGCGAAGGGCGTGATGCGTTGCAGGTCCTTCACGTCGTCGCGCACGGCCACCCCGGTCTTGAGGATGCGCGGGTCCTCGAAGATGGACACCAGGCTCTCGGGGAAGGCCAGGCGCCCGAGCATGTAGATGTAGACGGTCTCGGTGGTGGCCATCTGGATCAGCGAGGGCAGGTAGTAGCGGCCCTTCATGAAGGCCGGGCGGCTCTCGGTGTCGAAGCCGAGCACGGTCTCGGCACGCATGTCGCGCGCGGCGGCCTCGGCGGCGCGGGGCGTGTCCACGATGACGATGTCGCCGCACCAGGCGCCCAGGGGCAGCAGGCTGATGTCTTCCTTGGTGATCTTGCCGCGCAGGGGCTCCACGTCGGGCGCGGTCCGGCGCGGGGCCAGGCGGCGGTCCAGCAGGTCGAGGGGCGGCGGGCAGGCCGCGGGCCGGGGCGCGGCGGCTTCGGCTTCGGGGGCCCTGGGCTTGTTCCGGGTCTTGGCCTTGGCCTTGGGCGCGGGTGCGGCCTTGGCGGGGCTGGCGGCCTCGGGGGCTCCGGATTCAGGGGTCCCGGGGGCGGGCGCGGGCTGCGCCGGGGCCTTTGCGGCTGCTTCGGGGGCCGTGTCGGCGGGCTTCTTCCGGCCACGGGTCCGGGCCTTGGGCGCGGCCTTGGCGGCGGGGCTCTCGGGGGCTCCGGATTCGGGGGCCTGGGCGGAAGCCGTCGCGGCCCGGGGAGCGGGTTGCCCGGTTCCGGCCCCGGGTGCGGGCTGCTCCGGGGTTTCGGGGGCCTTGGGCTTGTTCCGGGCTTTGGCCTTGGGCGCGGGGGCCGCACCGGCCCCGGGGTCGGCCTGACCGAAGCGCGGCGCGGCGGCCAGGGCGAGCAGGAAGTCCACCTTGCGGGCGCGGGGGCGGCGCTTGACCGCCGCCTCGGCCGTCTGGGCCGCCGAACGGTCGGCGAAGGGCGCGCTGGCCGTGAGGGTCACGGGCAGGCGGGTGCGGGTGTACTTGGCGCCGGTGCCCGCGTTGTGCTCGGCCAGGCGGCGCTCCAGGTCGTTGGTCACGCCGCAGTACAGGGTGCCGTCGGCGCAGGTGAGCAGGTAGACATGCCAGGAAAGTTTTGTGTCGTCCATGATGGTTCGCGGCGTCAGATGCGCCCCTCCTCCACGGCGTGGCAGGCCACGAAGCGGCCCGGGGCGTGCTCGCGCAGGGCGGGCACCTCCTCGCGGCAGCGTTGGGCGGCCTGGCGGCAACGGCCGTGGAACACGCACCCGGGGGGCAGGTTGATGGGCGTGGGCACGTCGCCGGTGAGGCGGATGTGCCCGCTGGCCTTGCCGCCGAGCCGGGGAATGGCCGACAGCAGGGCCTGGGTGTAGGGGTGCAGCGGCGCCTCGAACAGCGGGTCCGCCGGGGCCAGCTCGCACAGGCAGCCCAGGTACATCACCGCCACACGGGTGGAGATATGGCGCACCACGGACAGGTCGTGGCTGATGAACAGGTAGGTCAGGCCGCGCTGGTCCTGGGCGTCCATGAGCAGGTTCAGGATCTGGGCCTGGATGGACACGTCCAGGGCGGCGATGGGCTCGTCGGCGACGACGAAGGCCGGGTCGACCATCAGCGCCCGGGCGATGGAGATGCGCTGGCGCTGGCCGCCGGAGAACTCGTGGGGGTAGTTGTCCGCCCAGCCGGGGCGCACGCCCACCTGGCGCATGACCTCGGCCACCTTGTCGCGCACCTCGGCCTCGGTGTGCCCGGGGTGGTGGAAGCGCAGGGGCTCTTCGAGAATCTGGCGCACGGTCATGCGCGGGTTCAGGGAGGCGTAGGGGTCCTGGAAGACCATCTGCATCTTGCGCCGGAAGGGCATCATGGCCCGGGAGTCCAGGTTGTCGATGCGTTCGCCCCCGTAGCGGACCTGGCCGGCTGTCGGCTGGTACAGGCCCATGACGGCCCGGGCCAGGGTCGACTTGCCGCAGCCCGACTCCCCCACCACGGAGAGGGTCTCGCCGGGCTGGATGGTCAGGGACACGCCGTTGATGGCGCGCACCAGCGTCCGCCTGCGGACCATGCGCCCGCCCTGCAGGGTCAGCTGTTCGAGCAGGCCGCCGGAGATATCGAAATGCTTGACGAGGTCGCGGACCTCGAGCAGGGGCGCGGTATTGGCTGGTTCCACGTTCACGTTCCCGAATCCTCCGTCCTACACGCAGTGGCAGGCGACCAGACTGCCGCTCCCGCGCGAGAGCAGCGCGGGCGTCTCGTCGGAGCAGATGGCGCACTTCTTGGGGCAGCGCGGGTTGAAGGCGCAGCCCTTGGGGATGTTGTACAGGCTGGGCATGATGCCGGGGATCTGCTCCAGGCGCGCGCCCCGGCCCGACCCCGACTGGGGCAGGGCGCGGATCAGCCCCTGGGTGTAGGGGTGCAGCGGGTTGGAGATGATCTCCTGGGTCAGGCCCATCTCGATGATCCGCCCGGCGTACATCACGGCGATTTTCTGCGTCACCTGCGAGACCACGGCCAGGTCGTGGGTGATGAGGATGAGCCCCATGTTCTCGGTGCGGCACAGCTCGAGGAGCAGGTCCATGATCTCGGCCTGGATGGTCACGTCCAGGGCGGTGGTGGGCTCGTCGGCGATGATCAGCGCCGGGTTGGTCAGCAGGGCGATGGCGATGACGATGCGCTGGCGCATGCCGCCGGAGAACTCGTGGGGATACTGGGCCAGGCGCTTTTCCGGCGAGGGGATGTAGACCTTGCGCAGTTTTTCCAGGGCGATGGCTTCGGCCTGCTTGTCGCTGATGTCGCGGTGGGCCTTGAGGGTCTCGATCATCTGGGTGCCCACCGTGAGCACCGGGTTGAGGGTCATCATCGGGTCCTGGAATATCATGCTGATGCGGTCGCCGCGCACCTCGCGCAGCTTGTCCTCGGGCAGGGCGGTGAGGTTGCGGCCCTCGAAGAGCACCTGCCCGGACTCGATGAAACCGGGCTTGGCGATGAGGTTCAGGATGGCGAACCCGGTGACGGACTTGCCCGCCCCCGATTCGCCCACAAGGCCCAGGCGCTCGCCGGGGCCCAGGTTGAAGCTCACGCCCGACACGGCGGGCAGAGTGCCCTTGCGCAGGGCGAATTTTACCGTGAGGTCGGCGACTTCCAGCAGCCGCGGCGTGGCGGTGGCGTCCTGGGGCTGTATCTTCACGGCTCAGCTCTTGTACAATTTGGGGTTCAGGAAGTCGCGCATCCAGTCGCCCAGCAGGTTGATGGTCAGGATGAGCAGCACCAGCACCACCCCGGGGAACAGGGTGATCCACCACGCGCCGGAGAAGATGTACTCGAAGCCGGACTTGATGAGCGAGCCCAGGGAGGGCTTGGTCACGGGCATGCCCAGGCCGATGAAGGACAGGGCCGCCTCGCTCATGATGGCGTTGGCCACCTGCACGGTGGAGATGACCATCACCGGGGTCATGGTGTTGGGCAGGATGTGCCGCCACATGATGCGCCCGGAGGGCAGGCCGATGACCCGCGCGGCCTCGACGTATTCCTTCTTCTTTTCGGCCAGCACCGAGGCGCGCACCGTGCGCGCGTACTGCGGCCACTCGGCCAGGCCGATGACGGCGATGAGGAAGGGCACGGCGATCTGCTCGTAGCGCCCCACGCCGAAGGTGGCCTGGAAGATGGCGCCAAGGAAGATGGCCACCATGTAGGTGGAAAAGGAAAGCTGCACGTCGGCCACGCGCATGAGCACGGCGTCGACACGCCCGCCCGCATAGCCGGAGATGAGCCCGATGCCGATGCCCAGGGCGGCCTGCAGGGCCACGGCGCCAAGGCCGATGAGCACCGAGACGCGCGTGCCGTAGAGGATGGTGGACAGGATGTCGCGGCCCTGGGAGTCGGTGCCCAGCAGGAAGGAGCTGTCCTGGTCGATCCAGGCCGGGGCCAGCTCGGAGTCCATCACGTCGATCTGGGCCGGGTCGTAGGGGTTCATGGGCGCCAGCACCGGCGCCAGGAAGCCCGCCGTCACCAGCAGGACCACCACGATGAAGCTGCCCACGGCCACGGGGTCGCGCAGGAAGCTGTGCAGGAGATACGATTCGCGCAGGCGGGCCAGCAGGGCCATGCTACTTCCTCCCCGTGATGCGGACCATGGGGTTGACCAGTCCGTAGATGATGTCCACCGCCGTGTTCACCACCACGAACATGAAGCCCACGAACACGAGGTAGGCCACCAAAAGCGAGGTGTCGGCGCGTTCCACGGCCTCCAGGAAAATGAAGCCCATGCCCTGCCACTGGAAGACCGTCTCGGTCAGCACGGTGAAGGCGATCATGGTGCCAAGCTGCACGCCGCCCACGGTGATGACGGGCAGGAGCGTGTTCTTGAAGCCGTGGACCAGCAGGATGCGCCAGGGGCGCAGGCCCTTGGCCCGGGCGTACTTCATGTACTCGGCTTCGAGGACCTCCTTCATCTCGGCGCGGATCAGGCGGATGAACAGCGGCAGCATGACCGAGGACAGCGAGATGGCCGGCAGCACCAGGTGCAGCAGCCCGTCCTTGGTCAGCAGGCCGGTTTCCCACCAGGATGTCAGGCGCACGGTCTCCCCCCGTCCGTACGACGGCAGCCAGCCCAGGTGGATGGCGAAGACGTAGATGAGCATGATGGCCGTAAGGAATACGGGGATGGACACGCCCACCACGCTGCCGCCCATGAGCAGCCGCGAGAGGGCCGCGCGCGGGCGCACCGCCGCGTAGATGCCCACGGGAATGGACACCAGCACGATGATGACCGAGGCGGCCAGGACGAGCTCCAGGGTGGCCGGGGCCTTGCGCAGGATGACTTCCATGGCCGGGCGCTTGAAGAAGAAGGACTGCCCCAGGTCGCCCTGCAGGGCGCCGCCCAGGAAGCGCACCCATTGCACGGGCAGGGGATCGTTCAGGCCCAGTTCCTCGGAAAGGCGGGCGCGCTCCTCGGCGGAGACGGCCACGCCCACCAGATCGCGCACGGGGTCGCCCACCGCGGTCTTGATGGCGAAGCCGATGACGCTGATGACAAGCATCACCATGACCGCCTGGGCGATGCGTCGGACGATGAAGGCGAACATAGGGTTTTTCTTGTTGCTGCTGGTGTGGGTGGACCGGAACCTTGCGGCCGGCTGCATGCCGGGCCGCACCGGCGAAGCCTCGGTTCGGCCCGAAAGCCGAGGCTTTCGGGCCGTTGGAGACTTCGTCCGGGCGCAGGGGGGACTACAACGCTTTGGGCGTCATGGCAACCCCCGGCCCCGGCGCGCGAAGCCCTACTCGACCACCAGGTCGCCGAAGTAGGGGAAGTCCATGACGTTGAGGATGTGCTCCAGGTTCTTGTGGTTCTTGCGGCCCGCCCAGGAGTTGTTCTGCCAGTGCAGGTTGACGAAGGCGGCGTCGTCGTAGGCCATCTTTTCGGCCTGCTGGAGCATGGCGGTGCGCTTGGCGGTGTCGAACTCGGCGTTGGCCGCGATCACCAGGGCGTCCAGCTCGGGGTTGCAGTAGTTGCCGCTGTTGTACTGGCCGGAGCCGGTCTCCTTGTTGGGGCACATGAGCAGATACTCGAAGAAGTTCGCGGTGTCCTCGGTGTCCGAGTGCCAGCCGATCATCTGGATGTCGGCCACCTGGGCGTCGAACTCGTCCCAGTACTGGGCCTTGGGCATGGTCTTCAGCTCGACCTTGATGTTGATCTTGGCCAGCATGCCCGCCACGGCCTGGGCGATCTTCTCGTCGTTCACATAGCGGTTGTTGGGGGCGATCATGGTCACGGTGAAGCCCTTCTCGTAGCCGGCTTCCTTCATGAGGGCCTTGGCCTTGTCCAGGTCGAAGCGCGGGGCCAGCTCGGGGTTGTGGCCCGCGTAGCCGGCGGGGCTCTGCTGGGCGGCCACGGTGGCGAAGCCCTTCATGATCTTGTCCACGATGCCGGCGTTGTTCACGGCGTATTCGACGGCCATGCGCACGCGCTTGTCGGCGAACTCGGGGCGGCGCTTCTGGTTCAGCTGGAAGGTGATGACGCGGGTGCCGGACATGGTCACCAGCTGCACGTCCTTGTGGGCGCCGACGCGCTCCAGGTCCTGCGGGGGCACGGGGGAGATGAAGTCCACGTCGCCAGAGAGCAGCGCCGCCACGCGGGTGGCCTCTTCCTTGATGGGCGTCAGCACGATCTCATCGACGTTGCCGGGGCTCTTGGTGTCCCAGTAGTCCTTGAAGCGGGTGAAGACGGTCTTCACGCCCTGCTCGCGATAGGTCACGGCGAAGGGGCCGGTGCCGGACTCGTTGGTCAGGGCGAAGGAGGGGCCGGTCTTGACGATGGCGTCCTTGGGCTGGCCGCTGTCGTCCATGCCGCTGTAGAAGGCGCTGTCCATGGGGAAGATGTAGGTGGCCATGGCCAGCACCAGGCCGTAGGGCTTGGTGGTCACGATATCCACGGTCAGGTCGTCCACGACCTTGGCCGGGCCGAACAGCTCGAAGAGGAACTTGTAGTCCTGGCTCTGCTTCAGGCGCTCCAGGGTCCAGGCCACGTCCTTGGCGGTGAAGGCGTTGCCGCTGTGGAACTTGACGCCCTCGCGCAGGTGGAAGCGGGTGGTCAGCGGATCGATCTGCTCCCAGGAGACGGCCAGGCGGGGCTCGAAGGAGCCGTCCTTGGCCCAGCGGACCAGCGGGTCGAAGCAGATGTGCGAGTACTGGAGCATGCCGCCCGAAAGCTGGACATGGGGATCCAGGGAGACGGGGTCGGCGTCCAGGGCCATCTTGAGGGTCTTGGCGTGGGCCGCCCCGGCAAAGCCGCAGAGCATGGCCGCACACAGGCAGGCGAGAAGCAGGCGTTTCATCGAAAACCTCCAGATTGTGTTGGAAAAAGGCACACTACCGCGCGTTGGCGCCGGGTCTGGCCGTCCTCGCCGGGTGTCGTTGCGCATCCTGACAGGTGTAGCGGAAAAAAACCGGTACCTCAACCCGTCCGCGCTGGGCCGACCCCGGCCAGGGGCCCGGTCGCTTTGCGTTATCGCGCCTGGAGAAAAATAACAATATCCAAAAGCACTGCGGCCGCCCCGGCCCCGGGGTCGGGGCGGCGGGGCGGCCGCAGGGACGCCGGGGCGCCGGGGCGGGTTCAGCCCTCGGCGCGGGTCAGTTCCATGAACGTCTCCCCGCAGTAGGCCGCGAGGTTGAAGGACTTGTAGCCGTTGGCGGGGTCCTCGGCGTAGCGGAAGCCGAGCTTGGACTCGGGGTTGAAGTCGGTCACGCAGTCGTTGGAGGACTGGAACAGCGGGCAATGGTTGTTGTAGCACACCAGCAGCACGCCCCACATGGTCTCGGGCGGGCCGAGCCAGGGCTTGAGGGGCTGGCCGCAGTGGGGGCAGGTGCGCGTGAGGTCGATATCGTCCATGGTCGTGCTCTCCTTGGGGTTGGCGGTGGGGGGGCTTGCGCCCACAGGGGCAGATAAGCCCCGCCGCGCGGATTGTCCAGTGCGCGGGGCGGTCAGCCCCGGGGCGGGCTGTCCCGGGCGGCCTGACGGGGGTTGCGCCCGCCCGCGTCCAGGCCCGCGCCCGCGTCGTACACGCCCACCAGGGCCTCGACCACACGCACCGAGCGCGCCCGGCGGGCGTAGCGCAGGATGTTCAGGTAGTCGGACTCGTAGCCGCCCTCGGGCCGCCAGCCCCCGCAGCGCACCACGACCAGCTCGCGCGACAGGCACAGGCACAGCGGGTCGATGTTGCCGGGGCGGATGAGCTCGCGCCCGGGCAGCGCCTCGGGCAGGAACGGTTTGTCGAAGGCCCGCGACACGTCGATGCGCCCCACCTGCATCTCGTGGTCCAGCCCGGCCCGGTAGACCTCCAGGGCCCCGGGGGCCAGGGCGTTGTCGTCGTCCAGCAGCAGCAGGAAGGCGCCCCGGGCCGCGCGCAGCAGGGCCTGGCGCGCGGGGTTGCCGTAGTTGCCGCCCCGGGGCAGGTCGAAGAAGCGCACCCACGGCGGCGGCGGGGCGCCGTCCGGGCCGGTGCGCGGCCCGCGCACGCCGTCGTAGCCGACGAGCATCTCCACGGCGCCGGGGGGCAGCCCGGCCTGGGCGCCGGCCCGGGCCACGCTGTCCACGGCCAGGGCCAGGGCCCGGGGGCGGGTGCCCCGGCTGGGGGTGATGACGCTGAACAGGGGCGCTTGGTTCACGGCGGGCCTCCTGCCCGGGGGTGTACACCGCGACCGGGCGGCGCGCAACGCCCGGCTGGCGGGCCTTCCCGGCGCGCCCGGGCCGGGCGCGGAAATGTGCGGGAATTGTGTATCGGGATTGTTGACAGCGGTGGGGAAGGCGTCTATAGGTGCTCTTCCCAAGTGGCGTAGGCCCGTAGCTCAGGGGGAGAGCACTTGCTTGACACGCAAGGGGTCAGCAGTTCAAATCTGCTCGGGCCTACCATTATTTCAACAACGAGGGAGGCGCTCGCCTCCCCTTCTTGTTTGTGCGGCGGGGCCGCCCCGGGTGGGGCCGGGCCCGGCGCGCGCCGTTGCATTGCACGGGAGGTGTGAAGTGGCACAGGAGCAGGGTCAGGAGTCCGTGGAGGCGGTGGAAGCCCGGGCCGGGGAGTCGTGTGCCGACGCCCTGGCGCGGGGAATGTCCAAGAAGCGCTTCAAGCAGGTGGTGGCCGCGCGTTGCGGCGAGAGCACCCTGGACCTGACCGCCGCCGTGCCCGAGGGCTGTTCCGTCCTCGCCCCCGTGTTCGCCTCCTCGCCCCAGGGCCTGGACATCATCCGCCACAGCGCGGCCCACGTCATGGCCCAGGCCGTGAAAGGCCTGTTCCCCCAGGCGCGGGTGACCATCGGTCCGGCCATCGAGAACGGCTTCTACTACGATTTCGACTTCGAGCGGCCCTTCACCCCCGAGGACCTGGAGGCCATCGAGGAGCGCATGCACGCCATCGTGGCCCGCGACGAGCCCTTTGCGCGGCGCGAGGTGTCCAAGGCCGAGGCCGTGGCTCTCTTCAATGAAATGGGCGAGACCTACAAGGCCGAGATCATGGACGACCTGGGCGGCGAGCGCTTTTCGCTCTACGGCCAGGGCGATTTCGTCGACCTGTGCCGCGGCCCGCATGTGCCCTCCACGCGCTTCGTGGCGGCCTTCAAGCTGCTGTCCGTGGCCGGAGCCTACTGGCGCGGCGACGAGAACAACCGGATGCTCCAGCGCATCTACGGCACGGCGTTCGCCGACGCCAAGGCCCTGGCCGCGCACCTGGCCCAGATCGAGGAGGCCAAGCGCCGCGACCACCGCAAGCTCGGCCCGCAGCTCGACCTGTTCAGCTTCCACGAGGAAGGCGGCGCGGGCATGGTCTACTGGCACCCCAAGGGCGCCCTGGTGCGCACCATCCTCGAAGACTTCGTGACCCGCGAGATGCTGCGCCGGGGCTACGGCATCGTGCGCACCCCGCAGCTGCTCAAGCGCGAGCTGTGGGAGACCTCGGGCCACTACGCCAACTATCGCGAGAACATGTACTTCACGCAGATCGACGAGACGGCCTACGGCGTCAAGCCCATGAACTGCGTGGCGCACATGCTCATCTACAACTCCAGCCTGAAGAGCTACCGCGACCTGCCGGTGCGCTACTTCGAGCTGGGCGTGGTGCACCGCCACGAGAAGTCCGGGGTGCTGCACGGGCTCTTGCGCGTGCGCCAGTTCACCCAGGACGACGCGCACATCATCTGCCGCCCCGACCAGCTCCTGGACGAGATCAAGGGCGTCATGGCCTGGATCCAGGATCTCATGGGCCTGTTCGGCTTCGAGTGCGCCATGGAGATCAGCACCCGCCCCGAGAAGTCCATCGGCTCCGACCAGGACTGGGAGCGCGCCACCAGCGCGCTCATGGACGCCATGGCCGAGATGGGCCTGCCCTACAGCATCAACGAGGGCGACGGCGCGTTCTACGGACCCAAGATCGACGTGAAGCTGCGCGACTGCCTGGGGCGCATGTGGCAGTGCTCCACGATCCAGGTGGATTTCACCTTGCCTGAACGCTTCGACCTGGTGTACATCGGCCAGGACGGGGAGAAGCACCGTCCCGTCATGGTCCACCGCGCCATCATGGGTTCCGTGGAGCGTTTCATCGGCATCCTCGTGGAGCAGTTCGCCGGGGCGTTCCCCACCTGGCTGGCGCCGGTGCAGGCGCGGATACTCACCGTGACCGACGACCAGAAGGCGTTTGCCGAAACCGCCTTGGCCGCCCTGCAAGACAGCGGGGTGCGGGCCGAGGCGGATTTGCGTAATGAAAAACTGGGCTACAAGGTTCGTGAGGCCCAGGTGGCCAAGGTCCCCTACATCCTGGTCGTGGGGGACAAGGAAGTGGAGGCCGGCGGCGTGAATGTGCGCCTGCGCGGCGAGAATTGCGGCTTCAAGACCTTGGCCGAAGCCGCTGAAATGATCCGCAAGGATTGCCAGGAGCCCTTCAAACGAGGAGGAATGCGCTATAGCTTCGGTAGCTAACCAGGTCCGGCGTAACCGGCAGATCCGTGCGCGCGAAGTGCGCGTGATCGGTGACGACGGCGAGCAGGTGGGTATCATGCTCACCCCGGACGCACTCAAGATGGCCATGGATGCGGGCCTTGACCTTGTGGAGGTGTCGCCCAACGCGCGGCCCCCGGTCTGCAAGATCATGGATTTCGGGCGCTTCAAGTACCAGCAGCAGAAGAAGGCCCAGGAAGCCCGCAAGAAGACGACTGTCGTCCAGATCAAGGAGATCAAGGTCCGCCCCAAGACCGACGACCACGACTTCAACACCAAGTTGAAGCACACGCGGCGGTTTTTGGAGAACGGCGACCGGGTCAAGGTGACGGTCTTCTTCCGCGGCCGCGAGATCGTGCACAAGGACCGGGGCATGATGGTCCTTGAGCGCATGGTCGAGGCCGTGAAGGACATTGCCAAGGTGGACCAGCTCCCGCGCAGCGAGGGGCGCACCATGAGCCTGCTTCTGGCCCCGTTGCCCAAGTAGCGCCTCGCCCGGCAGGGCGCGTGCCCGCGCGAAGCCGCGCGGCGCGAACAATGTTCCGGGAGCGGGCCCAGCGCCCGAACCCTGCCCCGGGATGTTCCCGGGGCTTTGCCGCGTAAGCGGCGCACAGAATAAGGAGAGACCAATGCCCAAGCTCAAGACCAACAGAAGCGCGGCCAAGCGGTTCAAGCTGACCGGCTCGGGCAAGATCGCCCGCCGCCGCCAGGGCCTGCGCCACATCCTGACCAAGAAGAACGCCAAGCGCAAACGCCGCCTCGGTCAGGGCGCCCTGGTGGACAGCACCAACGAGTCCGCCGTCAAGCGCATGGTTCCCAAGGCGACCCTCAAGAAGTAGGGTTTTTTTACGGCCGACCCCCGGACCGGGGGTCCTGTCACACCACAGATCGTTCTGCCTGCCGTGCCGGGGTGACCCAGGGGGGCGGGCCAAAGGAGGAAACGAACGATGCGTATCAAGAGAGGCAAGACCGCCAAGGCGCGGCACAAGAAATTTCTGAAGATGGCCAAGGGCTACCGCGGCGCGCGCAGCAAGCTGTACGAAACCGCCCGCGAGACCGTGGAGCGCGCCCTTGTCTACGCCTACCGCGACCGCAAGGTCCGCAAGCGCGAGTTCCGCTCGCTGTGGATCATGCGCATCAACGCCGCCGCCCGCGAGCACGGCATGAGCTACAGCAAGTTCATCCATGCCCTGGGGCAGGCCGGCATCGTCCTGAACCGCAAGGTTCTGGCCGACATCGCCGTGCGCGACAAGGACGCCTTCGCCCAGATCGCCCAGATCGCCAAGGCCAAGGTGCAGTAGCCGTGTCCCAGGCGGGTGAGGAACTCGTCCGCGGCCTGGAAGCCCTCGTCCCCGCCATGCGCGAGGAGATCGCCTCCTGCGCCGCGAAGGATCTGGAGGAGCTGCGGGTCAAGTACCTCGGGCGCAAGGGGCTTCTGGCCGGCCTGCTGGCCGGCCTGGGCTCCCTTGGCCCCGAGGACAGGCCCCTGGCGGGCAAGACCGGCAACGCCGTCAAGCAGGCGTTGACCGGGCTGTTCGCCGCCCGCGAGGCCGAGCTCGCCGCCGAGACCGCCCGGGGCGCGCTTTCGCGCTTCGACCCGACCATGCCCGGACGCGGCCCCGAGCGGGGGTCGCTGCATCCCGTGACCCTGGTCATGGAAGAGATCTGCTCGGTCTTCACCGGGCTGGGTTTCGAGGTGGTCAGCGGCCCCGAGGTCGAGACCGACTGGCATAACTTCGAGGCCCTGAACCTGCCCCCCGAGCACCCCGCCCGCGACATGCAGGACACCCTGTATGTGGCGGACAACGTGGTGCTGCGCACGCACACCTCGCCCTTGCAGGTCCGCACCATGCTGGCCCGCAAGCCGCCGGTGGCGGTCATCGCGCCGGGCAAGGTCTACCGCCGCGACTCCGACCTCACGCACACCCCCATGTTCCACCAGATCGAAGGACTGCTGGTGGACCGCGAGGTGAGCATGGCCGACCTGCGCGGCACCCTGACCTCGTTCCTGCGCCAGATCTTCGGCGCGGACACGCGGGTGCGCTTCCGGCCCAGCTTCTTCCCGTTCACCGAGCCCAGCGCCGAGGTGGACATCAGCTGCCGCATGTGCGGCGGCGCGGGAACCCTGGACGGCGAGCCCTGCCGCGTGTGCAAGCAGACCGGCTGGGTGGAGATCCTCGGGTGCGGCATGGTCGACCCCGAGGTCTTCAAGGCCGTGGGCTACGACCCCGAGGTCTACACCGGCTTCGCCTTCGGGCTGGGCGTGGAGCGCGTGACCATGCTCAAGTATGGCATCGGCGACCTGCGCATGTTCTTCGAGAACGACACCCGCTTCCTTTGCCAGTTCGCCTGACCGGCGACAATCTCCCGGAACGCCCAGGGCCCCGGCTCCCCGAGCCGGGGCCCTTTTTCGCGCCCGGCGCCCGCGCGCCGGGGGCGGCGCCCCAGTCCTCCCGCGCGTCCGGTGCCTGGCTGCCCGGGCCCTCGCGGCGGCCAGGAGCGGCCGGGCGCGCCCAGGCGCGCGGTTGATAAGCGCGCCGATTGAGGGTATTCAGACCCACCTGCCGCAGGCGCGGGGCAACGCCCCCGGCCGCCCGGCACCATCCATGCCGACATCCGCCGGAGCGCCCGGGGCGCCGCGCCGCCGCCGCCCGGCCCAAGGGGAAAACCGAATGCTGCTGAGTCTCAACTGGTTGCGCGAATTCGTGCCCTACGAGGGCACGCCCGAGGAGCTGGGCCACCGGCTGACCATGCTCGGCCTGGAGCTGGAGGAGGTCATCCACCCCTTCCGGCACCTGGACGGCGTGGTGGTCGGCCATGTGCTGCGCTGCGAGCGGCATCCCGAGGCGGACAAGCTCTCGGTCTGCCTGGTGGACGTGGGCCGGGGCGAACCGCTGCCCATCGTCTGCGGCGCGCCCAACGTGGCCCAGGGCCAGAAGGTGCCCGTGGCCACCGTCGGCGCCGAGCTGCCCGGCGGGCTGGTCATCAAGAAGGCCAAGCTGCGCGGCCAGGTCTCGGCGGGCATGATCTGCGCCGAGGATGAGCTGGGCCTGGGCAAGAGCCACGCCGGGATCATGGTCCTGGACCAGGCCCTGACCCCGGGCACGCCCCTGGCCGACGCCCTGAACCTGGACCAGGTGGTCTTCGACATCGGCGTGACGCCCAACCGCGCGGACTGCAATTCCGTGCTCGGCCTGGCCCGCGAGACGGCCCTGGCCTTCGGCCTGCCCCTGACCATGCCCGAGCCGCGCGTGGCCGAGTCCGGCCCGGACTGCTCGGCCCAGGTGCCCATCGCCATCGACGATCCCGGGCGCTGCGCCCTGTTCCAGGGCCGGGTCATCCGGGGCGTGACCGTGGGGCCCGCGCCCGACTGGATGCGCTGGCGGCTCATCGCCGTGGGCCAGCGGCCCATCAGCAACATCGTGGACGTGTCCAACTACGTCATGTTCGAGCTGGGCCACCCCAACCACGCCTACGACCTGAACCTGCTGCGCGGCCCGGCCATTCGCGTGGGCCTGGCCTCCGAGGGCCAGCGCTTCACCACCCTGGACGGGCAGGAGCGCCTGCTTGCCGCCACGGACCTGCTCATCTGGGACGCCGAGCGCCCCGTGGGCTTGGCGGGGGTCATGGGCGGGCTGGAGACCGAGGTCGGCGACGCCACCACCGACGTGTTCCTGGAGCTGGCGGTCTTCGATCCGGCGACCATCCGGCGCACGGCCCGGCGCCTGGGCCTGCCCAGCGAGGCGTCCTACCGTTTCGAGCGCGGGGTGGACCACGGCCTTGCGCGCCGCAGCCTGGACCGCGCGGCGGCGCTCATGGCCGAGTGCGCGGGCGGGCATCTCGCGCCGGGGCTGTGCGTGGCCGAGCCCGCGCCCTGGCGCCAGCGGACCCTGCGCCTGCGCCGCGCCCGGGCCGAAAAGCTGCTGGGCATCCCCCTGGCCGACGAATTCTGCCGCGCCACCCTGACGGGCATGGGCTGCGCCGTGGACGAGGCCGACCCCGCCGACTGGCGGGTCGCCGTGCCCAGCCACCGGCTGGACCTGGAGCGCGAGGTGGACCTTGTGGAGGAGCTGGCCCGCGTCCACGGCATGGACCGCATCCCGGCGGTGCTGCCCCGGGTGGCCAAGTCCCTGGACGCCATCGGCCAGAAGGACACCCGCTTCGATTTCGCCATGCTGCTCAAGAAGTGGGCGCGCGGCGTGGGCCTGCACGAGGCCGTCAACTACAGCTTCTGCGGCCAGGCGGACCTGGACCTGCTGGGCCTGCCCGCCGAGGGCCGGGTGCCGGTGGTCAACCCCCTGTCCGAGGACCAGAACGTGCTGCGTACGGCCCTGGCCCCGGGCCTGCTGGCCAACGTGCGCACCAACGTGGCCCACGGCGCGGCGCGGCTGCGGCTGTTCGAATACGCGAACCTGTTCTTCGCCGACGCGGCCTCGCAGACCACGGCCCGCGAGCCCGCCCGGCTGGGGCTGCTGGTCTACGGGCGGCGGCGCGCCGAGCGCTGGCCCTGGCCCGGCGAGGCCGACGCCGACTACGCCGATCTCAAGGGTCTGGTGGAGCACCTGCTGGCCAGCCTGGGCCTGCCCGCGGCGCGCTACGCCCTGCGCGAGGGCCACAGCTACCTTTCGCCCTGCGTCGAAGCCAGCGTGGGCGGGCGCGAGGTGGGCCTGCTGGGCCGCGTGGCCGAGGCCGTGGCCGACCGCTACGACGCCCGGCGCGAGATCTGGCTGGCCGAGCTGGACGCCGACGCCCTGCGGGACATGTACGAGGCCCAGGCGCCCGGTTTCACCCCCCTGGCCAAGTTCCCGCCCGTGCGCCGCGA
Organism: Desulfocurvus sp.; assembly: GCF_023230885.1. Lineage (GTDB taxonomy): Bacteria > Desulfobacterota > Desulfovibrionia > Desulfovibrionales > Desulfovibrionaceae > Desulfocurvus. Next base: position 23,075 of record NZ_JALNWM010000006.1, read on the forward strand.
CATCACCGTCCAGGCGCCCGTGGGGATGCACGTTCAGGCCGTTCTCGACGCCATCGCGGCCATGAACGTGGACCTGCTGGAAAACGTGGTCATGACCGACCTCTACGAGCCCGAGGGCGGGCAGCGGCGCAACGTCACCGTGCGCCTGACCTACCGCCACGCCCAGCGGACCCTCAAGGACAAGGAAGTGGACAAGCGCCACACCCAGGTGGTGGAGGGGCTGCGCAAGGCGCTGCCCGTGGAGATATAAACGGCGGGCGCGGCGCGGCGGCCCCCGCGCGGGAGGCAGGCATGGGCAGGAGATACCGCATCGGGCAGGCGGCGGAAAAGCTCGGGCTCAACCCCTCCGTGCTGCGCTACTGGGAGTCCGAGTTCCCGCAGCTCGAACCCGTACGCACGCGCAAGGGCCAGCGCCTGTATACCGACGAGCACCTGGCCCTGGTGGAACGCATCCGGGCCATGGTCCACGGCGAGGGCCTGACCATCGAGGGCGCCCGCAGGCGCCTGGAGCAGGAGGAGCAGGCCCGGGCCGCCGGGCCGCTTCTGTCCGTCGGCGCCCCGGCGGCGCCGGGCGGGGCGGCGGAGGCGGCCCCCCCTGCGGGCGCGCCGCAAGCCCCGGGCCGCCCCCAGGACGGCGCCGCGGACGGCGCGCCGCCCGCGGCCGGGGAGACGACCCTGCGCCGCGAGGTGGTCCGGGAACTGCTGGCCCTCAGGCGGCTGCTGGGCGATTGAGGCCGCGCCAGGGCGGCGATCCGGGAGCCGCGTTGGCCCGGCGCGGCCCCCGCGCCACAGGGGGGCACCCGCCGGAGGCCGGACGGGCGGCGGAGACCGTGGCCCGGTGCGCCCCCTGCGCCAGGGGGGACATCCGCAGCGCCCCCAATCCCTCGGCTACAGGCGCCGCGCCTGCGCCACGGGGGGCGTCCCTCGCGGGGCGGCCGTTCCCCCGCGCCGGGCGCGACCCACGCCGCCCCGGGCCGCCGGCCAATAAATTTCCGCCCCGCCCCGCCCAAGGCGGTTGACATTCGGGGCCCAAAGCTCTAGGTAGACCTTCCGCGCGCGAAAGCGCGCCACGCGTCGGGATGTAGCGCAGTCTGGTAGCGCACCTGAATGGGGTTCAGGGGGCCGGATGTTCAAATCATCTCATCCCGACCACGCGGAAGTTAGAGGCTCCAAGCGGTTACGCTTGGAGCCTTTTTCTTGTTCGCCGCGCCCGGGTCCGTAGCGCGTCCGGGGGGCTCGCGGTGCGGGGAGCCCCTGGCTGTCCGGCGCGCGCCCGGGGGCCCTGCGGCCCTGCATCCAGCGCCCCGCGCCGTCCCGGGCCGCCGGGCGGCCCTAGGACGTGAGGAACGAGATGAAGGAGTAGCCGGAAATCTCGATGTGCTTCACGTCGCGCGCGTAGCTGGCGAAGAGGACCATGCCCAGCTGGCGCAGCTCGTCGGGCCGGGCGCTGAACAGGCTCTCGGGCAGGGCGAAGTTGTTGATGTCGTCCATCTTGTGGCCGCAGATCATCTCCGTGAAGATGCCGTCCTCCGTGCGCGAGATGCGTACGGTCAGGAAGCGCTCCGCCTGGGCGCCGCCTTCCCCGGCCATGTGGCAGAAGACCTCCTCGCAGCACAGCGACAGGGCGTTGAACGAGTCCGCCGACAGGCCGAGCCGCGCGCGGGCGGCCTCCAGCAGGCGCTGCATCTCGGGCAGCACGTCCACCCGGGCCGGGAAGGTGCCGCCCACGGAGCGCTTGGGCAGCAGCCAGGCCACGGCGCTCAGCCCGAAGGCCGTGAAGCCCCCCACGGCCACGCTGTTGCCCAGCAGCGGCGCCAGCGCCTCGGGCACCAGCCCGGGGAAGTACGAGCCGCTCTGGGCCACCAGCCCGGCGGTCAGGGACAGGCCAAGGATGATGCCGTGCTGGTTGCCCAGGCGGTTCATGGTCACCAGCCCGATGCCGGCGTGGAAGAGCATGGCCACGATGACCACCAGGAAGCCGCCCATCACCGGGCCGGGCATGTCCAGCATGAAGGCCCCGGCCTTGGGCATGAAGGCCAGCAGCAGCAGCAGCGCCCCGCCCAGGGCCCCCACCCGCCGCGAGGCCACGCCGGTCATCTCCACCAGGGGCAGGTTGTCGCAGTAGACCGAGGGCACCGCCGTGCCCAGCAGCCCGGCGGTGACCTTGCCCAGCCCGTCGCAGTACAGCCCGCCCTGGATTTCGTCGTAGGACACGCGCCGGAAGTCGCGTCGGGATATCCGCTGGGCGAGCATGATGTTGCCCGTGTTCTCGATGACGCTGACGAGCATGGCCACGGCGAAGGCCAGGAGCAGGGGCACATGCGCGCCCGAAAGCTCCAGCTCCAGCCCCGGCCAGGCCAGGGGCGGCAGGCCGAACCAGGGCGCCGCCGCGCAGTGCTCGAAGTGCAGCTCCCCCGCGCCCCAGGCGGCGGCGTAGCCGCAGGCCAGGGCCAGCAGCGGGCCCCACAGCCTGAGCGCCGCGTTGCCGAAGAGCATGCACAGGGTCATGGGCAGGGCCGTGGCCAGGCCCACGGCGAAGCGGGCCCGCGCGGCCCCGGGGGAGCCGCCCCCGCCCCCGCTCCACAGGTCCAGGGCCACGGGAACCATGGCCAGGGCGATGAGCAGCACCACCACGCCGCCCACGCCGGGGGTGATGATGTGCCGGAAAAAGCGGATGAAGAAGGTGTAGAGGAACACCAGGGGCACCGTGAGCAGCGACATGGTGGCCAGGGTGGCGAAGCCGCCCATGCGCACGGCGTCCAGGGAGCAGACCAGGAAGGCGCTGTAGGAGCCGGTGAACAGGATGAAGCCCGCGCCGATGCCCAGGGTGCGCCTGCTTTGCAGGAAGGTGAACACCGCAGCCACGAGCAGCGTGCCGAAGACCACGAAGCGCAGCGTGTCCGGGGGCACGTCGAGGGTCTTGCCGATGACGTTGGGGATGAACAGGATGCCGTCGAAGATGACCAGTACATGGATCAGGGCCAGGGCCGCGCACAGCCCCAGGGGCGGGGTCTCGTCGACGGCGTGGCGCAGCGGGTCGTGTTTCACTTGCGGCCTTCTTCGGGTTGCGCTGTCCGGGCAAGGGGGGTGAGGGCCCTGTCTACGCGCATCCCCGCGCCCAGGCAACCCCGGCGGGCCACGCAAAGGCGCCGCCCCCCGGCAGGCCGGGGGGCGGCGCTTTCGTGCGGCTGGCCGGAGTCCGTCAGTTGGCGGACTGGAAGGAGACGGACAGGATCTCGTATTCGATCTTGCCGCGCGGGGCGTCGACGGTGATCTCGTCGCCCTCGCTCTTGCCCAGCAGCGCCCGGCCCACGGGCGACTGGACGGAGATGCTCCCGTTGGCCAGGTCGGCCTCGTCGGGGCCCAGCAGGGTGTATTTCTTCACGTCGCCGGTGTCCATGTCCTCGATTTCCACGGTGGCGCCGAAGGTCACCCGGTCGCCGCCCAGGGTGGAAAGGTCGATGACGTTGAACTTGGCCATGCGCGATTCGATGTAGCTGATCTGGGCCTCCAGCATGCCCTGTCGCTCGCGGGCGGCGTCGTAGCCCGCGTTTTCGCGCAGGTCGCCCTCCTCGCGGGCCAGGGCGATGGCTTCGATGACGGCGGGGCGCTCGCTCTTCAGCCGCGCCAGCTCCTTCTTCAGCTTTTCGTAGCCTTCGATGGAAATGGGGATCGTGCTCATTGCATGCAACCTCGTCTGTGCAAGTGGAACTTGGATTTTGAAAATAAAAGAAACCACTCTCGCCGGGCTCGCGGGAGCCCCGGTGAGGCGGTTGTCGCGTTCGAACGCACCATGTCGATGGGCCGTAGATAGCCTCTCCCGGGCCCGGGGTCAAGCCCCTGCGGAAGACGGCGGGCTGCGGGCGGCCCGGAGCGCGGGCCGCGCGGGCCGTCTGGCCGGACGCGGCCGGGGGGGCCGGGCCGCTAGGCCCCGGAGTGGACCCCGGCGGAGTCGAAGGTTGCCATGCGGGTGTAGACGTTGGCGGCCGCGCGCAGGAGGAACAGGGCCAGGGCCGCGCCGGTGCCCTCGCCCAGGCGCAGGCCCAGGTCGAGCAGGGGCCGCGCGCCGATGGCGGTCATGGCCCGGGCGTGGCCGGGTTCGGCGCTGGCGTGGGCGAAGAAGGCGTAGTCGCGCACCGCCGGGCAGAGCTTCCAGGCGGCGGCGAAGGCCGCCGTGGAGATGAAGCCGTCCACGGCCAGGGCCATGCGGCATTTGGCCGCGCCCAGGCACAGCCCGGCCAGGGTGGCGATCTCCAGCCCGCCCAGGGCGGCCAGGATCTCCACCGGGTCGCCCGGGGCCACGGCGCCCGCGTTGGCCGCCAGGCCCCGGCGGATGACCGCGCACTTGGCCCGGACGCCCTCGGCCGAAAGGCCCGCGCCGGGCCCGGTCATCTCCTCGGGCTCCAGCCCGAAGAAGGCGCAGTACAGCGCCGTGGAGGGCGTGGTGTTGCCGATGCCCATGTCGCCGGTGCCCACGGCGCGGCAGCCGTCGGCCGCGGCGGCCTCGGCCAGGGCCACGCCGTTCAGCAGCGCCCGCTCGCACTGCTCGCGGGTCATGGCCGGGCCCTGGGCCAGGTTGGCCGTGCCTTCGGCCACCTTGCAGCGCACAAGCCCGGGGTGCTCCGGGTAGGGCCCGCCAGCGCTGCCCGCGTCCACCACCACCACCTGGATTCCGGCGGTGTCGGCCAGGACGTTGATGCCCGCGCCCCCGGCCAGGAAGTTGGCCACCATCTGGCGGGTGACCTCCTGGGGGAAGGGGCTTACGCCCTCGGCCACCACCCCGTGGTCCCCGGCGATGGTGAAGATGCGCGCGGGGTCCACCCCGGGGGCGGCGCCCCCGGCGATCTGCACCAGCCGCGCGGCCACGTCCTCAAGGACGCCCAGGCTGCCCCGGGGCTTGGTCAGATTGTCCAGGTGGGCCCGGGCCGCAGGCTCCAGGGCGGGGTCCACGGGGGCGATGGCGGCGAGGGTCCGGGCGAGATCGGGGTGCATGCGAGCTCCGGGGTTTGGGGTCTTGCGGGCGCCCGCGCGGGGCCGTCAGGGCATACTCCGCGCGGGGCGCCTTGGCAAGGCCGCCGGGCGCGCGCCCCGGGGAAGCGGGCGCGCCATTGACAGGGGGCCGGGAATGCATACTTTGGCGGGGCGGACCCGGCGCCCACGCGCCGGGCGGCCAGACGCACGGCACGGGAGGCGCGCATGGGCAAGTACGACTGGAACCCCTGGGAGATCCTGGGCGGCGCGGCGGGCGGAGCCCGGCGCGGCCCCCTCGGCGCGGCCCCGGGCGGGCCGGGCGCGGTGCGCGAGCCCCCGGCGGACGTGGTGGACACCCCGTCGGCCTATGTCATCGAAATCGAGCTGCCCGGCGTCCGGCGCGAGGACATCGGCCTGGAGGCCCGGGGCCGCGAGATCGTCGTCTTCGGCACGGCCCGCCAGGAAAAGGACGCCGAGGGCGGGGTCTACCTCGTCATGGAGCGCTCCCGGGGCGCCTTCGGGCGCCGCTTCCTGCTGCCCCGGGGCGTGGGCGCCGCCGGCGTTCACGCCGTGTTCGAGGCCGGGCTGCTGACGGTCACCGTGCCCAAGCGGCGCGTGGCCGGTGGCAGCGTGCGCGTGGCCGTGGAGGGCTGACCCCCCGGCGCCCGGGCCCCCCGATCCCGAAAAAAAGCCACAAAGGAGCGTTGGCGACATGACCAGCCAGATCAAGACCGTTTTTCTGCTGGCCCTGCTCACGGGCCTGCTCATGCTCATCGGCGGCGCCATGGGGGGCCGCGGGGGGCTGATGGTGGCCTTCGTCCTGGCCATGGCCATGAACGTCGGCAGCTACTGGTTCTCCGACCGCATCGTGCTGTCCATGTACCGCGCGCGGCTGCTCTCGCGCGACGACGCCCCGGGGCTGTTCGCCATCGTCGAGGAGCTCTCGCGCAACGCGGGAGTGCCCATGCCGCGCGTGGCGCTCATCCCCCAGGAGGCGCCCAACGCCTTCGCCACCGGGCGCGACCCGCAACACGCCGTGGTCGCCGTCACCGAGGGCATCATGCGCCTGCTTTCCCCCGAGGAGCTGCGCGGGGTGCTGGCCCACGAGATCGGCCATGTGGCCAACCGCGACATCCTCATCCAGAGCATCGCCGGCGTGCTGGCCGGGGTCATCATGTATGTGGCCAGCATGATCAAGTGGGCCACGCTGTTCGGCCTGGGCGGGCGCGGGGAGGACGGCGAGGGCGGCAACCCCGTGGCGGCCCTGGTCCTGGCCTTCGTTGCCCCGGTGGCGGCCATGCTCATCCAGATGGCCATATCGCGCTCGCGCGAGTACCTGGCCGACGAGTCGGGGGCGCGCTACAGCGGCGACCCCGCGCACCTGGCCAGCGCCCTGGCCAAGATTTCGGGCTACGCCGAGCGGGCGCCCATGCGCGCGGGCAACGAGGCCACGGCGCACATGTTCATCATCAACCCCTTCACCGCGGGGGGCGTGGCCAACCTGTTCAGCACCCACCCGCCCGTGCAGGAGCGCATCGACCGCCTGATGGCCATGGCCGGGAGGCGCTAGCCGTGGGCCGCGCCGCCGTCGTCCTGGCGGGGGTCGCCCTGGTCCTGGGCCTGCTGGCCCCGGCCCGGGCCGACCACATGGGCCAGCCGTCCGGCGCCGCCGGGGACGACCTGCGCCGGACTCCTGTGGTGCGCGCCGTGCAGGCCGTGTCCCCGGCCGTGGTCAACATCACCTCGGCCCGGGTGGAGGAGCGCGAGGTCAATCCCTTCGGGCGGCTTCTCGACCCGGGGATGATCTCCCCGCTGCTGCGCGACTTCTTCGGCCCCCAGGGCAAGCGCCGCGTGACGCGCACGAGCCTCGGCTCGGGGGTCATCATCGACGGCGCGCAGGGCCTGGTGCTGACCAACGCCCACGTCATCGCCGGAGCCACGGAGATCACCGCCCGCCTGCTGGACGGGCGCCAGTTCCAGGCCGAGCTGGTGGGCGCGGACCCGGACTTCGACCTCGCCGTGCTGCGGCTGGCCGAGGCCCGCGACCTGCCCGACGTGCCTATGGGCACCTCCGCCGACCTGCTCATGGGCGAGACGCTCATCGCCATCGGCAACCCCTTCGGCTTCTCGCATACGGTGACCACCGGCGTGCTTTCGGCCGTGGGCCGCACCGTGCGCACCGAGGAGGGCACCTTCACCGACTTCCTGCAGACCGACGCGGCCATCAACCCCGGCAACTCCGGCGGGCCGCTGCTCAACCTGCACGGCCAGCTCATCGGCGTGAACACGGCCATCCAGCAGGGCGCCGAGGGCATCGGCTTCGCCATTCCCATCGACAAGGCCCGGCGCGTGGTGGCCGAGCTGCTGGACCACGGCTTCGTCAGCCACGTCTGGCTCGGCCTGTGGGGCCAGGACGTGGACCAGGCCACTGCGGGCTACTTCGGCCTGCCCGCGCCCCGGGGGCTCCTGGTCACCGCCGTGCAGCCCGGCTCCCCGGGCGCGCGGGCGGGCGTCGCCCCGGGCGACGTGGTGCTCAAGGTCGGCGACTACGACGTGCAGGACAAGGAGCATTACCTGCAACTGCTGCGCAACCGCACGCGCGGCGAAACCGTGGCCCTGACCCTGCTGCGCGGGGGCGAGGCCGTGCATCTCGCGGCGCGCACGGAGCCCTTCCCGGCGGACATGGCGCCCGAGCTGGTCTGGCAGCGCTGGGGGCTGCGCATGGGCCCGGCCTCGGGCCGGGGGCTGGCCGTGCGCGAGGTGCGCCCCGGCAGCCCGGCGGCGGCCCTGGGGCTGGCCCCGGGCGACGTGCTGGCGCGCATCGGCGGGGTGGGGCTGGCCGCTCCGGCCGACCTGGCCGGAGCCTTCGTGCGCTACCGGCTGCGCAACAGCCTGATGCTCGTGGTTTGGCGCGCGGGGCGGGCGTACTACACGCGGCTGAACGTCTAGGCGCGCGGCGCGCGCCGCGCGGGGCTGGGCATGAAAATCATTAACGCCCGCGCCGCCGGGCCTTTGGCCGGGCGGTGGACCGCCCGGCCCCGGGCCGCCCGCCGCCCGCGCAACATGCTGTTTTCGCTTTGTTTGCGCCCCCGGTGACGGGGCAGGTCAACCCGGCCTTGACACCCGAATGACCAGGGGCTATCTCGGTTTTCCTGGTGGCGGAGCAACGGCGCGCGCAGGCGCGCGCGTGCGGCTCCGTCCGCGTTTGCGGCACGTTCCGCCGGGACGGGGTCCGGGCGGAGGGGCAATACAAATCATTGGAGGTTCCAAATGGGTTACAAAGTGACTGTTGACGTTGACAAGTGTGTGGGCGACGGCGAGTGCGTGGACGTCTGCCCGGTGGAAGTCTACGAGCTGCAGGACGGCAAGGCCGTTCCGGTCAACGAGGAAGAGTGCCTGGGCTGCGAGTCCTGCGTGGAAGTCTGCGAGCAGGACGCCATCACCGTCGAGGAAGAGTAGTCCCAGCCTTCCCGCTGATGCGATAATTTCCGAAACCGGAGGGAGCGGCGCGGCCTGGCGTCGCTCCCTCCGGCGCATCTGGCCCCCGGCGGGCCCCGCGCCCCGGCCCCCGGGCGCCGAAAATGCCGCCCGGGGCTCGACAACCAGCCCTGCGGACTTACAGTCTGGTTCCGCCCCCCGCGGCCGGGGGCGGCAAGCCCGTTTCCGTTTTTCCTGGAGAGAGCCATGACCCCCGACTTCGGGACATTCTTCGAGCGCTACGAGGCCCTGGCCCGGGAGATCGACCAGGTGGTGGAGCGCGTTGGCGCCGAGCACGGCCAGCGCATCGCCTGCACCCCCGGGTGCAGCGACTGCTGCCACGCCCTGTTCGACCTGACCCTGGTCGAGGCCATGTACCTCAACGCCAAGTTCAACGAGCGCTACAGCGGCCAGAGCCGCAGCGACCTGCTCACCCGCGCCGACGAGGCCGACCGCAAGGCCTACCGCGTCAAGCGCGAGGCCTTCCGTCTTTCGCGCGACGGCGCCAGGACCACCGAGATCCTGGAATACATGGCCAAGGCCCGGGTGCGCTGCCCCCTGCTGGACGACGACGACCGCTGCGCGCTCTACGAGCACAGGCCCCTGACCTGCCGGCTCTACGGCATCCCCACGGCCATCCGCGGCAAGGCCCACACCTGCGCCAAATGCGGCTTTGCCCCGGGCGAGCAGTACCCCACGGTGAAGATCGAGCTGCTCCAGGACCGGCTGCTGCGCCTGTCCCACGAGCTGACGGCCAGCCTGCGTACGCGCTACGCCCGGCTGGGCGAGACGCTGGTGCCCGTGTCCATGGCGCTCATGAACCGCTACGACGCCGAGTATCTGGGCCTGATGAGCGACGAGGAGTGGGAGAAGGCCGAGCGCCTGCGCGCCATGCTGGGCGAGCAGGGCGCCCCGCCCCGGCCCGCCCCGGCCCGCCCCGCCCCCGGCGACGTGGCCGCCCAGGCATTCGCCGCCCCGGCCCAGGGCCCGGGCTCCGAGGGCCGGGACGCCTGCGCCTCGTGCGACCAAGCCAAGGGCTCCGACGCCTGCGCGACCTGCGGCACCCTGAACTGGGAGCTGGGCGGAGGGCGGTCATGATCCCCGGACCCAAGCCCCCCCGCCCGCCGCTCACCGCCGAGCAGGAGCAGACCAAGCGCGTCATGTACGAGCGGCTCTCCCCCCGGCGGCGCAAGTTCATCGACAAGGTCGGCTACGAGAACTGGGACCCCTTCCCCGAGCCCTTCGACCCCCTGGACATCCGCACCGACGACAGCGGCAAGACCATCCAGGACCTGGTGCGCACGTTCCTGCGGTCCCAGGCCATGCACACCAAGATCGGGGTCCACTACAGCCGGGGCGCCCACGAGCTGGCCATGGGCATCGTCAACAAGGACGAGCGCTACCGGGGCATGTACGATTTTATTGTCTGGTACAACGACATGTTGCGCGCCCAGGGTCGCGAAATGACCTGGGAGCGGTAGGTTTGCAAACCCGGGGCCCCGCCCCGCAAGAACGAGGAGCGCCGACGTGAGCACCGACGCCAGAAACGTTGACGACTACATCGCCCAGCTCCAGCAGCAGCTGGCCGTGAACCCCAAGTGCGCCAACCACCACTACAACCTGGGCGTGGCCTACCTGGCCAAGCGCATGTGGCAGGAGGCCGAGGAGAGCTTCCGCGAGGCGCTGGACAACTCTCCGCGCATGGCCGAGGCCTATGTGCAGCTTGGCGGCATCTGCCTGCAGCGCGGCGACATCGACGGCTGCCTGAACTACAACCGCAGCGCCTCGGGCGCCCGGCCCCAGTTCGCCGTGCCTTTCGCCAACATGGGCTTCTGCTACCTGCAAAAGGGCGACCCCGACCGCGCCATAGTCAACCTCAAGAAGGCCCTCAACCGCGACCCCGACTATGTGCAGGCCCTGGCCACCCTGGGCAGCGCCTACCTCATGGCCGGACAGGCCGACGACGCCAGGCCGCACCTGGACAGGTCCCTGGAGCTGGCCCCCGAGTTCGGCCCGGCCTGGAACAACATGGGCCTGTACTGGCTGGAGAAGGGCGACAAGGCCGAGGCCGCGCGCTGCCTGGCCAAGGCCCGGGAGACGGGCTACGAGGTGCCCCGGGAGCTGCTGGAGCAGGTCGCCTAGGGGCGGGAGGGCGCCATGGCGCGCTTTCGGCGCATGAAGACCGAGGTGCGGGCGCTGCTCGCCGGGCCGGACCAGGACGCCGTCCTGGCCCGGCTGGCGGGGCTGCCTGCGGCCGAGCTGGTGGGCCCGCTGTTCTCCCTGCTGCTGGCTCCGGAGGAGACCCTGCGCTGGCGGGCCGTCACGGCCCTGGGCGCCACCGTGGCGCGCATGGCCGACGAGGCCCCCGAGGCCGCCCGCGTGGTCATGCGCCGCTTCTTGTGGCACATGAACGAGGAGTCCGGGAACATCGGCTGGGGCATCGCCGAGGCCATGGGCGAGGCCATGGCCCGCAGCGCGCTGCTGGCCCGGGAGTACCACAGGAACCTGGCCTCCTATGTCCAGTGCCCCCAGTGTTCCATCGGTGACGACAATTTCCTGGACCATCCGCCCCTGCGCCTGGGGGTCTACTGGGCCCTGGGGCGGCTGGGCGAGGCGCGCCCCGGGCTGCTGGGCCATGTGGCGCCCGATCTGCTGCGCGCCCTGGGGCAGGAGCCGGGCGCCCAGGCGCGCGGGCTTGTGGCCCGGGCCCTGGGGCTGGGCGGGATCGCGGCGGCGCGCGAGGCCCTGGAGCCCCTGGCCGACGCTGCGGACCCGGTCGACATCTACCGCGGCGGAGCCCTGGAGCGGACAACCCTGGGCGCCCTGGCGCGCGAGGCCCTGGACGCCATCCGGGGCCATGAGGAGCGAGCGTGAAGGACGAACGAGGCCTCTACTACTACCCGAGCATGCAGACCCGCGACGTGCGCATGTATGTGCGCCAGAGCGAGGAGGGCGGCATCGAGTTCCGCATGTGGAACAAGGACCTGCCCGAAGTCTGGGAGCGCCACGAGTGGATTCCCCTGGACGTGGTGCGCACCGCCGCGCGCATGTACGCCCTGCGCAACAAGGATCGCAATCCCGCCGGCCTCTACGACGAGGCCGTGGCCCGGCGCCTGCTGGACGAGGACCGCTGACCCGGCCCCGGGCGACCCGGGGCGCCCGGCAGCCTGCGCGGCCCTAGGCGCCGCCCTTCCGGCACCAGCGCGCCGTGGCGTCTTTTTCCCCCGTCCGTGGCGCGCGTCCGGCCCGTGGATGCAACCGGCCCGGCGCCCGCCGGGCCGGAGCCGTGAGCGGCGGCCACCGGACGGCTACGCCGCGCCGCCCTCCCGCCTGTCCCGTCTGTCCCGAGCTGCCCGTGCATCCCAGGCCACACGTTCTGCCAGCCGTCTCATGCGCAGCCGTCCGCACGATCCCGTGCCCGGCGCCCGGACCGCGCCCGGTGCCTCCCTCCGCCGCCCCCTGAAGCAGCAGTACACGATAACGCAGGCAAGCACTGCCCGGTCCTGGTTGCGCACCGCCCTTCGCGCGGCAGCCGCCATCTTCGGCCCCCGCTGTGCGGGCGGCCAGATGCTTCCTCCGCCGCC
>NZ_JALNWM010000007.1 GCF_023230885.1 Desulfocurvus sp.
AGGTGTAGCGGATTGCTGCACGGGCGGGGGGCTTTTGCGCAAACGGGGCATTCTTGGGCCCGCTGCGGGTAGTCCGCCGGGCCGCCCCGTGGCGGGGGGGGGCGGCACAACTTCGCCCCGGCCTTGAGCCCCCGGCCCCGCGGCCCCACTCCGCCCCGCCTTGGCCCCCCATCTGGCCCCGGCCCCCGGCCTTGAGCCCGGCCCACCCGCCCCGGCCCCGGGCCATATCCCACCCCGACCCCGGCCCCTGGCCCGTGCGCGGTTTCCTGTTGCCTTTGCCGGGCGGAGTGGGTATGAACCCTCACATGAGAATGAATATCATTATTAAGGAGGGCGCAGGCCTTCCGCCCCGGGCCGGGGAGCCCGCCTCGCGGCCCCGGCTGGAGCTGGCGCAGTGCGAGTCGCTGTCCAGCGCGCTGAGCATGTCCGGGGGGCCCCCCCTGGCCGAGAAGCCGGAGCTGCTGCATTTCGGCGGCGAGATGCTCACCGGCGACGGGCTGGTCTTCAATCCTCTGCCCGGGTTTCATTTCGGCCTGTGCGGGGACATCCGGGTCCACACGCCGCTGACCCGGCAGGTGCGTTGCGACATGCCCGTGGTCATGGCCTACCTGATCCTCGACGGCTCCTTCAGCTACCGGCTGCGCGGCGTGGACACCGCGCCGCGCGAGGTCCGCGGGAACATGTTCCTGCTCGGGCGCTGCCACGGGGTGGACATGGAGCTGTTCTTCCCCGTGCAGCGCAACTACGGGCACATCGGCTTCATCGTGCGGGAGGAATCCCTCAACGAGGTGGTGGGCGCGGCCGCCGGGGATACGCTGCGCGCCCTGCTCGACGCCGCCCCGGGCCGTGGGCGCACGGGCGCCGGGCTGCTGTCGGGCATCGCCAGCCCCGACGCCGTCTGCGCCGCGCGCCAGCTGCGGGACATGCAGGCCGCCGGGCCGCTGGACCTTTTGTGCTACCGCTGCCAGGCCATGCATTTCTTCGCCAAGCTGTTCAGCCAGGTGGCCGCGGCCCAGGCGCCCCCGCCTGTGCTGCTCCAGGAGCAGGACAGGCGGCGCCTGGCCGGGATCAAGGCGACCATCGAGCGCGATTTCCTGCGCATCGGCTCGGCGGCCGAGGTCTGCGAGGGCATCGGCATGAGCCTGTCCAAGGCCAACCGGGGCTTCCGGGCCCTGTATTCCATGACCATCACCCAGTACATCCAGCAGTGCAGGATGGCCCACGCCTATGCCTGCCTCGCGGCGCGCAGGCTCAATGTCAGCGAGTGCGCCTTCGAGGTCGGCTATTCCAACGTCAGTCACTTCATCTCGGCCTTCAAGAAGCAGTTCAAGCTGACGCCCAAGGCCGTGGCGCGGCTTGAGGCCGGGGCCGCCCCGCAGCCGTAGCCCGCCCCCGGTGCCCCCGGCCGCCCCGTGCGGCCCGCCTCGCGGCCCGCCCTCCGGCGGGCCGCGTCGTTTTGCGCCTGTCCGGCCCGGGCCCGCCCGCCTCCCTCCGCCCGCCCGGGGCCTGCGTGCGCGGGGCTGGTGCTGTTCCGCCAGCCCATCGCCTTGCCCCCGTCCTCCCGGCCCGCGCTCGCCCCCTTCCGGCTGGAAAATCCGGGCAGTTTTTGCCGCAAACGCGAGAGAACCCCCGGCGGCCTTCTGCTACGGTCCCGGGACCGATGTTTCCAACCGCCGCATCCAAGGAGAGGTGATGACCGTCCTCAAGGCCCTGCGCAGTGAAGCGCCCAAGCTGCTGCCCCTGTTCCTGCCCATCGTGGTTTCGCAATACGCGGCCATCGCCAGCGGGGTTCTCGATTCGGCCATGGCGGGCAGCCTGGGCTCCCTGGCCCTGGCGAGCATCGCCGTGGGGGTGGCCCTGTGGGTGCCGGTGAAGATGTTCATCCTCGGCCTGCTCTACGGGCTGATCGTCTTCGTCTCCCAGGCCTTCGGGGCCGGGGACCGCGAGGGCGTCGAGTCCGCGACCTGGCAGTCGCTGTACCTGGCGCTGATCGTGGGCCCCCTGGCCGGGCTCGCCCTGCATGTCGCCGCCGGGCAGGTCGGCATGTTCGGGATGGACAGCGAAATGGCCGGCCTCGCCGGGCGCTACGTCCGGGCCGAGGCCTGGGGGCTGCCGGTGCTCTGCCTCATGCTGCCCCTGCGCTTCTACTGCGAGGGCCAGAAGATCGTGGTGCCCGTCACGGTCATGTCGGTGCTCATCATCGGGGTCAAGGCCCTGTTCAACTACGGGTTCATGTTCGGCGGACTGGGCCTGCCCGAGCTGGGCGTGGTGGGCTGCGGCGTGGCCACCGTCTGCACCAACGTCTGTTTCCTGGCGCTGCTGGCGGGCTATGTCTGCCTGGCCCCGCGTTTCGCCGGGCGGCGCCTGTTCGCCGCCTGGCGCCGCCCCGACCCGGCGGCCCTGGCGCGCATCGCCAGGACCGGGGCGCCCATCGGGCTGTGCTTCATGTCCGAGTTCCTCGTGTTCTCCGTCATGACCATGTTCATCAGCCGCCAGGGCGCGGTGGCCGCCGCCGCGCACCAGGTGGCCTTCAACTGCATGATCCTGTTCTTCAGCGCGGCGGTGGCCTTCGCCGGGGCCGCGTGCATCCGCGTGGGCAACCTCTACGGCGGCGGCGACAAGGCCGCCCTGCGGACCTCGGTCACCGGCATCGCCGTGATGAGCGCCCTCATCGGCTGCGTCCTCATGGCCGGGATGATCCTCAACGACGAGGCCCTGGCCGCCGCCTTCATCGGCGACGCCGCCGTGATTCCCCTGACAGTGGCAATCCTGCACGTGGTGGCCCTTTTCCAGGTCATCGATGCCATGCAGGTGGGGCTGAACGGCATGCTGCGCGGCATCGGCGACGTGGGCGCGCCATTCGTCATGACCACCGCGGCCTACTGGCTGGTGGGCATCCCCCTGGGCTACCTGCTGTCCGGGGCGCCGCTGCCCCTGGGGCTGGCGCCGCTGGCCGGGTTCGGCGTGGTCGGCTGGTGGATGGGCATCACCGTCGCCCTGCTCCTGGTCACGCTGCTGCTCGGGCTGCGCGTGCGGGCCATGTTCTGGGGCGCCGCGGGGCCGGTCGAGGCCCTGCGGGTTCCGGCCTAGGGCCTCGCGGCCTGCGCCGAGCCTGCGCGGCCGCGTCTTTTCTTGATGATTTTGAGTTTCAAATTCAATATGTCCCCGGGGCAAGCCACGGGCAGGAGGAGAACACTGTGAGGAAGACGGCAAACTTGTTTACCGCAGCGGCGGTCATGGTTCTTGCGGGGCTGTTGGGAGGGGTGCCGGCCTTCGCGGCCGGGGAGGGTGCGCCCCCGGTTCCGGGCGCGGCGGCGCGCGAGGCCGCGGCGCCCCAGGGCGACCCCTACGCCCTGCCGCCCGTGGTCGTCACGGCGGACAAGCGCGAAACCGACGTGCAGAAGACGCCCATGTCCATCACCGTCCTGACCAGCCAGGACATCGAGGACGGCAACATCCACAGCATCGACGACGTGCTCCGGCGCATCCCCGGGTTGCAGGTCGGCCGCCTCCTGGGCGGGGCCTCGGTGATGACCTTCCGGGGCATGCCCTCGGCCACGGGGACCAACGTCAACCCCCTGATCATCTACATCGACGGGGTTCCGGCGGATACGATGATCAACCTCGACGCCAACCTCATGGACATCGAACGCGTGGAGGTCCTGCGCGGCGCCCAGAGCGTCATCTACGGCAAGAACACCCTTGGCGGCATCATCAACATCATCACCCGCAAGCCGGACAACACCTTCACCGGCAAGGCCTTCACCCGGGCCGAATCCTCCGGTTCCTACGTCGCCGGGGCCTCGGTGGGCGGCCCCATCAGGGACGACGAGCTCTATTTCTCCCTCTCGGCCATGCACGACTACAGCCGGGGCTTCATGGACAACCGCCACTCCGACGACAAGGACGACGGCCGCAAGGAGCGCGTCAAGGGCCAGCTGCGGGCGACGCCCGCCCCGGGCACGGATTTCGCCCTGCACTTCGACTACACCCAGTCGCGCAAGGACATGTCGCCCTACAGCCTGGGCGCGCCCTACAGCAAGACCTCCGAGGCCGGGCCCTCCGATTTCGAGGACTCCGACACCTTCAACACGGCCCTGACCGGCAAGGTCGAGTTCGCCCCGCTGACCTTCGAGACCGTGACCACGGTCCGTTTCGAGCGCCAGGACTATGCCTTCGACATGAACAACGTCATGCCCGGGTTCTTCATGTCCGACGGCGGCAGGAAGGTCGACCGTTCGGAGGTGACCCAGGAGTTCCGCCTGCGCTCGCCCGACGACAAGGAAGGCGTGGCCTGGCTCGCCGGGCTCTACGGCGGCTACACCGACCTGAACATGAAGAACATCGATCTGAAATACCAGCAGATCGGACCCCTGCGGCCCTACCTGAACCAGCCCTACCGCGAGTTCGCCCAGGACCTGGCCCCCTTCGGGCAGCTGGAGATCCCCCTGGGCGACGAGTTCACCCTGACCACCGGACTGCGCTGGCACTACACGCAAAAGCGCGCCTCCATCAGCTACGAGCCCAACGCCGACTTGCAGGCCATGACCGGCGCCACGCCCATGCACACCCGCGAGAGCGACGCGTGGGACGAGCTCCTGCCCCGGGTGAACCTGCGCTGGCAGCCCACGGACGAGCACATGCTCTACGGCGGCGTCAGCCGCAGCTTCATCCCCGGCGGATACAACTACGCAGCCACCAAGAACGTCAAGCTGACCTACGCCGAGGAAACCGCGTGGAACTACGAGCTCGGCGCCAAGACCTCCTGGTTCGGCAACCGTCTGGTGGTCAACCCCGTCCTGTACTACATCGAGCTTGAGGACCTCCAGGTCATGTCGTGGGATCCCGCCGCGGGCGTGTACCTGGCGGACAACGCGGGCAAGGCCACGTCCTACGGGGCGGAGCTGGACATCACCTGGCGCATCCTGCCGAACCTGGACGCCGAGTTCAGCGCCGGATACACCCACGCCAAGTACGACGAGTATTCCAAGGTCGACGCCACCGGCACGGCGGTCTACGACGACAAGTGGATCCCCAACACCCCGCGCCTCTCGGGCATGGCCGCGCTGCAATACCGGCACGAGTCCGGTTTCTTCGCCCGGGGCGAGCTGCACTACTCCGACAGGCTCTACTGGGATGACGCCAACACGTATTCCAGGAACGACGTGCTGACCGTCGACATGCGCATCGGCTACGAGATGGACGCCTTCGACGTGTATCTCTACGGACGCAACCTCTTCAACGAGCGCTACCAGCAGCTCTTCTCGTCGCCCATGAAGCTCGGCTTCAACGGCCAGCCCCAGACCTTCGGCCTGGAGGTCGTCTACCGGTTCTGATGCACCCGCGCCCCGCGCCGGGCCCGGACTCCGGGCCCGGCGCGCGGTTCGCCCCCGCCGCAAATCGCCTTTTGACGCCCCGCCCGCCCCTGGGGTAGCCTCGGGGCCATGAGCACGACCCAGACCATTTCCGCCTGCCTGCTGGACTGCCCCGACGGGTGCTCCTTCGTCGTGGAGACCGACGGGGAGAACGGGCTGCGCATCCGGGGCAACCCGGACCACCCCTTCACCCGGGGCTTCATCTGCGCCAAGACCGCCCGCTTCCCCGAGCGGCTGGCCCATCCGGAGCGCATCACCTCGCCGCTCCTGCGCCAGGGCGAGGGCTTCGTGCCCGTTTCCTGGGGCCGGGCCCTGGAGCTGGCGGCCGGGCGCATCGACGCCCTGCGCGCCACGCCCGAGCGCATGGCCCACGTCCGGGGCGGGGCCCTGCGCGGGGTGCTGGCCCAGGCCTCGCGCCACCTGTTCGGCGTCCTGGGCGCCACGGACACCAGCGGCTCGCCCTGCGACGAGGCCGGCATCGCCGCCTCGGTCCTGGATTTCGGCGCCCTGGACCAGAACGCCCCCGAAGACCTCTTGCACGCCGCGCGCATCGTCAACTGGGGCCGCGACGTGACCCGCTGCTCGGTCCACCAGCTGGCCCTGCTTCGCCAGGCGCGCGCCCGGGGCGCCCGGGTGCTGTCCATCGCGCCCGACGGCGGGGGCTGCGCCGAGTTTTCCGACCGCGTGCTGGCCGTGCGCCCGGGGTGCGACCGTTTCCTGGCCGCCGCGGCGTGCAAGGCGCTGCTCGAACGCGGGCCGGCCCCCGAGGTCCGCGCCGCCGCCGCCGGGCTGGACGCCTTCCAGGCGCTGCTGGCC
This sequence comes from Desulfocurvus sp., assembly GCF_023230885.1. Taxonomy (GTDB): domain Bacteria; phylum Desulfobacterota; class Desulfovibrionia; order Desulfovibrionales; family Desulfovibrionaceae; genus Desulfocurvus. The sequence continues at coordinate 6,192 of NZ_JALNWM010000007.1, forward strand.
GGGCACGACACGGCGGCCCTGCTGGACGCCTGCGACGTGAGCCCCACGGATTTTGCCGAGCTGCTGGCCTGCTACATCGCCCAGGGGCCCACGGCGACCCTTGTGGGCTGGGGCCTGCAACGCTACGTCCACGGCGGCGAGAACGTGCGTTTCATCAACGCCCTGGCCGCGCTTTCGGGCAACGTGGGCCGCGCGGGGGGCGGGGTGTATTACGGCGTGTCGTCGGGCCGCAATTTCGTGCAGTGGGCCGCGCGCGGGGCCGGGCCCGCGCCGCGTAGCCTGCCGGTCCACGACCTGGGCCGCGCGCTGCTGGAGGCCGACCCGCCCGTGGAGTTCCTGTGGATCGACGGCATGAACCCCGTGGCCCAGCTCCCCGGGAGCCGGACCCTGGCCCGGGCCATGCGCCGCTGCGGCTTCGTGGTCGTGGTCGAGGCGTTCATGACCGACACCGCCGAGCAGGCGGACCTGATCCTGCCCTGCGCGCTGATGACCGAGCGCGAGGACCTGGCCGGTTCGTGCGTGCACGGCATGGTCAACTACGCGGCCAAGGTCCGCGAGCCCGTGGGCGAGGCCCGGGCGGATTTCGATTTCGTGGCCGAGCTGGGCCGGAGGCTGCGCGACCCCGTGCGGCTGCCCGACGCCGAGGAGTGCCTGCGCATGGCCCTGTCCGGCCCGAGCACGCCCTTTGGCATGGCCGAGCTGCGCGCCCGGGGCTTCATGCGCGCGCGCTGGCCCGAGGTGGCCTTCGAGGGCATGCGCTTCGCCCACCCCGACGGCCGGTTCCGCCTGCCCGGGGCCCTGCATCCCGAGCCCGGGGCGCCGCCCGAGTGGCCCTGCGCGCTGCTGACCCTGGCCCACCGCGACCGGCTCAACTCCCAGACCGCCCCGGACGAGGCCCCGGGGCCGCCGTCGGTGGCGGTGTCGCCGGACAACCCCTGCCTGCGCGGGCTGGACACGGGGCGGGAGGTCTTCCTGGCCACCCCGGCCGGGCGCATGGCCGTGACCCTGCGCCTGGACCCCGGGGTCCATCCCCAGGCCATCGTCGCCCGCCGGGGCGGCTGGGTGCGCCACGGGCGCAGCTTCAACCCGCTCATCGCCCCGCGCCAGTGCGACCTGGGCGGGTGTACGGCGTTCTACAGCCAGCGCGCGCGCCTGGAGAACTGATCCCCCGGGCGCGGCGCGGGCCCCGCCCCCGCAGGGGCCCTCCCCGGGGTTTTGCCCCGGGGCGTTTGCTGCTACAGTGCCCCGGCGCCCCCGCCCCGGCGGCGCGACCCCACAAGCCTTCAACAGGGCCCGTCAGCCATGTCCGACTTCGTCCATCTGCACTGCCACACGGAATTCAGCCTGCTGGACGGCGCCATCCGCCTGAAGGACCTGTGCGCCAAGACCGTGGAGTTCGGCCTGCCCGCCGCCGCCATCACCGACCACGGCAGCATGTACGGCGCGGCCAAGTTCTTCACCACCGCCAAGGACCACGGGGTCAAGCCCATCATCGGTTCGGAGATCTACGTCTCCGACGGCGACCACCGCGTGAAGGAAGGCCCCGGGGCCATGCGCCGCTACCATCTGGTGCTGCTGGCCCAGAACCTCGCGGGCTACCACAACCTGACCAAGATCGTCACCGAAGGCTACATGGAGGGCTTCTACTACAAGCCCCGCGTGAGCCGCGAGTTCCTGGCGCGCCACAGCGAGGGCATCGTCGCCCTGTCGGCCTGCCTGCAGGGCGAGGTGGTCCGCGCGCTGCTCGACCGGGGCATGGACGAGGGCCTGCGCGTGGCCCGGCTCTACGAGGCCATCTTCCCCGGGCGCTTCTACATCGAGATCCAGGCCAACGGCATCGCCGAGCAGGACCGGGCCAACATGCTGCTGCGCGAGCTGGCCGGGCACGCCGGGCTGCCCCTGGTCGGCACCAACGACTGCCACTACCTCACCGCCGCCGACGCCGAGGCCCACGACATCCTGCTGTGCGTGCAGACCAACGCCTGCGTGGACGACGAGAAGCGCTTCCGCGTGGATTCGAACAAGCTTTACTACCGCCCGCCCCAGGAGATGCGCCGCGCCTTCGCCGACTGCCCCGAGGCCGTGGACAACACGGTGCGCATCGCCGAGCAGTGCAACGTGGAAATCCCCATGGGCCGGTATTTTTTCCCGGTCTACAAGGTGGACGAGGGCAAGAGCCTGGCCGACGAGATGTGCGACCTGGCGCGCCAGGGCCTGCGCGAGCGCCTGGAGGCCATGTCCTACGCGGTGGACGAGAAACTCTACTGGGATCGCCTGGAGATGGAGCTGGGCGTCATCCGCGAGATGGACTTCCCCGGCTATTTCCTCATCGTCCAGGATTTCATCAACTGGGCCAAGCGCAACAAGATTCCCGTGGGCCCCGGGCGCGGCTCGGCGGCGGGCTCCCTGGTGGCCTACGCCCTGCGCATCACCAACCTCGACCCCATCCCGTACAACCTGCTGTTCGAGCGCTTCCTGAACATCGAGCGCATCTCCATGCCGGATATCGACGTGGACTTCTGCGAACGCCGCCGGGGCGAGGTCATCCGCTACACGGCCCGGAAGTACGGCGAAGAGTCCGTCGCCCAGATCACCACCTTCGGGACCATGAAGGCCAAGGCCGTGGTGCGCGACGTGGGCCGCGCCCTGGGCCTGACCTTCGCCGAGACGGACAAGATCGCCAAGCTGATCCCCGAGGACCTGAAGATGACCATCGGCAAGGCCCTGGAGATGGAGCCGGAGCTGGTGCGCATGCAGGGCGAGGACCCGCGCGTGGCCCGGCTGCTGGACATCTCCCGGCGCCTGGAGGGCATGCACCGCCACGCCTCGACCCACGCGGCGGGCGTGGTCATCTCGCCGGGGCCGATGAACGATTTCCTGCCGCTGTACCGGGGCAAGAAGGGTGAGGTCGTCACCCAGTACGACATGAAATATGTGGAGAAGATCGGGCTGGTGAAGTTCGACTTCCTGGGGCTGCGGACCATGACGGTGATCCAGGACACCCTGGACATCATCGCCGAACAGGGCCGCCCCGTGCCCGACCTGGACACCCTGGCCCTGGACGACCAGGCGACCTACGACCTGTATTCGCGCGGCGACACCGACGGCATCTTCCAGGTGGAGTCCGACGGGATGCGCAAATACCTGCGCATGCTGCGGCCCTCGTGTTTCGACGACATCATCGCCATGCTCGCCCTGTACCGCCCGGGCCCCCTGGGCTCGGGCATGGTCGACGAGTTCATCCGCCGCAAGCACGGCGAGGTGCCGGTGGTCTACCCCCTGCCCGAGCTGGAGCCCGTGCTGCGCGACACCTACGGCGTCATCGTCTACCAGGAACAGGTGATGAAGATCGCCCAGGTGGTGGCGGGCTACACCCTGGGCGGCGCGGACCTGCTGCGCCGGGCCATGGGCAAGAAGATCGCCGAGGCCATGGCCGAGCAGCGCGCCGTGTTCTACGAGGGCGCCATAAAGAAGGGCGTGAGCCAGGAAAAGGCCAAGGAGATCTTCGACCTCATGGAGATGTTCGCGGCCTACGGCTTCAACAAGTCGCACTCGGCCGCCTACGCGCTCATCTCCTACTATACGGCCTACCTGAAGGCCCACTATCCCACCGAGTTCATGGCCGCCATGATCACCTCGGAAGTGGGCAACACCGACAAGCTGCTCAAGTACCTGAACGCCTGCCGCGACATGGACATCACCGTGCTCTCGCCGGACGTGAACCGCTCCCAGAGCCACTTCACCGTGCCCGCCCAGGGCCAGATCATCTTCGGGCTGGCCGGGGTCAAGAACGTGGGCGAGGAGGCCATCCGCGAGATCGTGGACGCCCGGACCGAGGGCGGACCCTACAGGAGCCTGCTCGACCTGGCCGAGCGCGTCAACCTGCGCAAGGTCACCAAGCGCGTGCTGGAGAACCTGATCAAGAGCGGCAGCATGGACTGCTTCGGCGTGCCGCGCGCCGGGCTGGCGGACGCCCTGGACCGCGCGGTGGCCACGGCCCAGAAGCGCGCCAAGGACCGCGACAGCGGCCAGATGTCCCTCATGGGCATGGCGGGCATGGACATGCCCAGCCTGCCCGGCACCGGCCTGCCCCAGGACGGCCCGCCCGTGCCGGAGTGGGCCGACGACGAGCTGCTGCGCCAGGAAAAGGAGGCCCTGGGCTTCTTCCTTTCCAGCCACCCGCTGCTGACCTTCCGCCACGAGATCCTGCGCATGAAACTCGTGGACCTGCAGGACGCGGCGGACTATCCCGGTGGCGCCCAGCTGCGCACGGCGGTCATCGTTACCGGCGTGAAGGAAATCATCACCAAGAAGGGCGGCAAGATGGCCTTCCTGGAGATCGAAGACCTGGTGGGCGGGGGCGAGTGCGCCGTGTTTCCCGACTCCTGGGCCGAGATGCGCGAGGTCTTCACCTCGGACCAGCCGCTGCTGCTGGAGGCCCGGGTCAGCGACCGCGAGGGCCCCGGCGAGGAGGGCGGGCCCAAGCGCGCCCGGCTGGTGGCCGAAAAGGTCCAGCCCCTGGCCGACGCCCTTTCGGCCAACACCCTGCCGGTGATCCTGGCCCTGGACGAGGGCCAGCTCGCCGGGCCCGGCATGGACCGGCTCAAGGACGCCCTGGCGCGCTTCCCCGGCAAGACCGAGGTCCAGATGTGGGTCCGCACCGGGGAGTTCGAATGTCGGCTGGCCCTTGGCCCGCGCTACCGGGTCACGCCCTGCCGGGAGTTCTGGAAGGAGATCGAGGCCCTGTAGGCAAAGCCCGGGGCCCTTGAACCATCAACCGGGCCAAGGCCCGAAGGACGACCATGAACCGCGAACCTCGGGGCAGGTGGCGCCTGTCCGTCAGCGAGGATTTTTCCGCCTCGCACCAGTTGCGGCATTACGAGGGCAAGTGCGAGCGCATGCACGGCCACAATTTCGGCGTGGTGGCCGAGGTGGAGGGCGACACCCTGAGCCCGGACACCGAGCTGCTCCTGGATTTCAAGATCCTGCGCGGGCACCTGCGGGACGCCCTGGCGGCCCTGGACCACCGCCACCTGAACGAGGTGGCCTGTTTCGCCGAGCGCAACCCGTCTTCGGAGAACATCGCGCGCTTCGTGTACCGCGAGCTGGCGGCCCGGCTGGAGGGCAGCGGGGTGGCCGTGGCGCGGGTGACCGTGTCGGAAAAGCCGGGCCAGTCGGCCACATATTTCGAGGTGCGGCCATGAGGATGCTCGTCCAGCGCGTGCGCGAGGCGCGGGTGACCGTGGGCGGGCGCGCCACCGGGGCCATCGGCGTGGGGCTTGTGGCCCTGGTGGGCTTTTCGCGCCAGGACGGGCCGGACCTGCCCCGGACCCCGGCCTGGGAGCGGACCCTGGAGCGCCTGATCGAGATGCGCATCTTCCCCGATCCCGAGGACCGCATGCGGCTGTCCCTGCGGGAGTGGGGCGGCGAGCTGCTGCTCGTTCCGCAGTTCACCCTGTACGCCGACCTGGGCAAGGGCCGCAGGCCGTCTTTCCACCTGGCCGCCGAGCCCGCCGTGGCCGCGCCGCTGTTCGAGCAGCTGGTGGACGAAATGGGCAGGCGCCTGCCGGGCAAGGTCGCCCAGGGCGAATTCGGCGCGTCCATGCACGTCTCCCTGGTGAACTGGGGGCCGGTGACCATCATGCTGGACAGCGCGGGCGAGGGCTGAGGCCAGGGCCCGGCGGGGAAACTCCCTGTGCTGCGGGGGCCAAAAGTCCCTTGAACTTGGGCGCCGGGCAACGTATTGCCATATATTGTTCCGGGAACGCGCGCTTGGCCTGCCCGGCCTTGCGGCGTCGCGGCGGGGGATGCTGATGCCCTATTATCTTAAGCACTTTTTCGACCCGGGCTTCGACTATACCGACCTGCGCCCCCGCGAGCTGGCCGACGGCAGCGTCGACCACTACAACCGGGGCTATGTGCAGAACGTCGAGCGCGGGCAGGTGCTGGCCAGGTGGCTGGACGAGCCGCCGCCGCCGGACGAGGGGGCCGCTCCCGACCCCTGGAGCACCAGGGCCTACGAGGAGAAGGTCTTCCCCGCCGGGAACAACACCATGGTCGACCTCGCGCGGCCCGACGAGCTGCTGGCCGCCGAGGCGGGCTATGTGTTCTACCTCGACGGGCGCATCACGGTGAAAAAGACCCTCAACGTGCGCCGCGACGTGGACTTCCACACCGGCAACATCTCGTTTCTGGGCAACGTTGTGGTCCACGGCAGCGTGCGCGCGGGGTTCCAGGTCCAGGGGCTGAACGTGCTGGTGCGCCAGACGGTGGAGGGCGCGTTGATCCGCGCGCGCGAATCCTTCCAGGCCGAGGGTGGGGTCAAGGGCGGGGGCAAGGCGGCCATCAAGGCCGGGGCCAACTTTCGCGTGCCCTTTGCCGAGAACGCCATGCTCCTGGCCGGGGGGCGGATGCTCGTGGACGGGCCGTGCATGCACTGCGACGTGTACGCCGGGGAGCAGCTGGCCGTGAAGGGCCGCCTTGTGGGCGGCAAGGCCGTGTGCACCCGGGTCATCTATGTGGGCGGGCAGCTGGGCGGCGGCATGGGCGCCGAGACGGTGCTCATCCTGGGCTACGACGCCATTTTGCTCAACCGTTCGCACCTGGTGGAGGCCAAGGTCGCCGAGACCCTGGCCCGCCTGGAGGAGGCCCGGGCCCTGGCCGCCAAGCACCCCCAGCTGCGCGGGGAGCTCGCGCCCAAGGTCGCCCTGCTGGAGGAGCGCCTGCACAAGTTCCGCGAGCGGCACCGCGAGCTGTGGCAGGGCATCCGCGCCGTGGAGAACCTGGAGGCCTGCCGCGTGGTCGTGCCGGGCAAGGTCCACCCGGGGGTGGAGGTCTGCATCGGCGAGGCCTGCCTCGAGGTGGACGATTTCATGGAAAACGTGTTCTTCACCTACGCCGACCACGAGGTCGTTGTCGGCAAACCCGCCTTGAAGAAGTAGCCCGGATATGGATATCGGAACTCTTATCGGCATGATCGCCGGGCTGGGCCTGATCTTCGGGTCCATCGCCTTTGGCGGCTCCATGGGCGGCTTTTTCGACGTGCCGTCCATTCTCATGGTCGGCGGCGGCACCATGGCCATCACCTTCATCATGTTCCCTATGGGCGTGGTGCTGGGGTCGTTCAAGGTCGGCATGAAGGCCTTCTTTTCCAAGGGGCGCGACGCCAAGTCGCTGATCAACCTCATGGTCTCCCTGGCCGAGAAGGCCCGCAAGGAGTCCCTGGTGGCCCTGGAGAAGGTCCAGGTGGACGACGAGTTCATCAAGAAGGGCGTGCAGCTTGTGGCCGACGGCACCGAGGAGGGCTTGGTGCGCGCCGTGCTGGACACCGAGATATCTTTCATGCGCCGTCGCCATTTCCAGGGCCAGGGGGTGTTCAAGGGCATGGGCACCATGGCCCCGGCCATGGGCATGATCGGCACCCTGGTCGGGCTGGTGCAGATGCTCCAGAACCTGGACGACCCGAGCTCCATCGGCCCGGCTATGGCCGTGGCCCTGCTGACCACCTTCTACGGCGCGGTGCTGGCCAACGTGATCTTCCTGCCCCTGGCCAAGAAGCTGGAGGAGCGCAGCGCCGAGGAGGCGCTGTACATGGAGATCGCCATGGAGGGCGTGGTGTCCATCATGCATGGCGAACACCCGAGCATCGTGCGCGAGAAGCTGCTGGCCTTCCTGGCGCCGGCCCTGCGCGAGGCCAAGGGCTAGGCCGTGGCCGACGCACCCTACGTCAAGAAGCCCGCGGCGGAGCCGCCGCCGGACGAGGGCCTGCCGCCCTGGATGGCCACCTTCGCGGACATGGTCACCCTGCTCCTGTGCTTCTTCGTCCTGCTGTTGTCCTTCGCCAACATGGACATCATGAACTTCCGCACGCTCATGGGCTCCATCCGCGACGCCTTCGGCGTGCAGACCGAGCGCCCCGAGGCGACCTTCGCGGCCTATTCGCCCACGCGCCTGGAGCGCCAGGGCGTGAAGCTGGACAGCGACCAGAAGGCCGTCCTGGACCTGACCATGCAGCTGCGCGCCCTCATGGAGCAGCAGGAGGAGCTCAAGCGCTCGGTGGGCGTTTCCGCCGAGCGCGAAGGCGCCCTGGTGCGCGTGGACTCGGCGACCCTGTTCAAGCCCGGGCAGGCCGCCCTGACCGCCGAGGCGCCGCAGTTGCTGGACAACGTGCTCAAGGTGCTGCGGGAGTACAATTTCAACTGCGTGATCCGCGGGCACACCGACGACCAGGAGGGCGCGGGAGGCACCGGGCCCTATGCCTCGGCCTGGGAGCTGTCCGCCGCGCGCGCGGCCGCGGCCCTGCACTACCTGGTGGCCAAGGGCGGCATCGACCCCCGGCGCATGAAGGCCGTGGGTTACGCCGACACACGGCCCCTGGTGCCCAACGACCGCCCCGAGGACCGCGCGCGCAACCGCCGCGTGGAGTTCATGTTCCACCGGCCCGACACGGAGACATGGTGAGGTGAGCACGCGCCCCGGCGACCCGACCCCGCGCCAGTACGCCGCCCGGCCCGTGACCGGGGACGGCGGGGCCCTGGCGGACGTGCAGCTTGATTTCGCGGACCGTTCCTGGCCGCTCCTGGGCGGCGCCGGGGCCGACATGGAGCTGCGCGTGGCCCGGGGCTTCGACCCCGGGGCCGGGCGGCTGCCCGTGCTGCTGGGCTCGGGCCTGGGCGCGGCCCTGGCCCGGGTGCTCGAGGTGTGGGACGGGCCCGTGGCCGTGGTGGACCGCGAGGCGCCCATCCTGGAGCTGACCGGCGTACGCCGGGGCCCGGGCGCCGACCCCCGCGTGCTGTGGCTGGACGACCCCGACCCCGGGCAGGCCCTGCGGGCCCTGTCGCGCTGGCAGATGGAACACGGCGGCAGGCCCTTCGCGCCCCTGGCCCTGCCCGTGTACCGGCGCATCGACCGCGACTACTACGGCGCCCTGGAGCGCGCGCTGGCCGCCAGCCGCAAGGCCGACTTCTGGGCCCGCGCCCATTACCCCAAATTCACCTCCTGGCCGCCGCGCGTGCTCTACCTGACCAGCGACTATTTTCTGCTGGGCGAGCTTGTGCGCGCCAGCGAGCGCCTGGGCGCGCCGCACCGGTTCGTGAACATCGGCGCCCGCGAGACGGGCTGCGCCGAGTTCGTGGAGCGCCTGCTGCACGAGGTGGTCGCCTTCCGGCCCGATTTCGTGTTCACCATCAACCACCTGGGCGTGGACCGCGAAGGCGTGCTGGTGGACCTGCTGGAACGCCTGCGCATCCCCCTGGCCTCGTGGTTCGTGGACAACCCGCACCTGATCCTCTACCTCTACAACAAGCTGCAAAGCCCCTGGACGGCCATCTTCACCTGGGACACGGACAACATCGCCAGCCTGGCGGCCCGGGGTTTCCCCCATGTGCGCTACCTGCCCCTGGCCACGGACGCCACGCGCTTCGTGCCCGTGGCCGCGCCGCCCGCGCGCCACCCCTGGCGCGCGCGGGTGTCCTTCGTGGGCAACTCCATGGTCACCAAGGTCGGCAAGCGCATGAAGGCCGGGCGCTTCCCGCGCGAGCTGCTGCGGACCTACAAGGCCGTGGCCGCCGGGTTCAGCGCCGGGCGGGAGCGCTCGGTGAGCGAGTTCCTGCGCCGGGCCCGCCCGGACCTGGCCCGCGTCTTCGACGCCTTCGAGACCGACGAGCGCCGCCTGTGCTACGAGACCATGATCACCTGGGAGGCCACGCGCCAGTACCGCCGGAGCTGCATCGAGGGCATCCTGGGCTTCGGGCCGCTCATCGCCGGGGACCGGGGCTGGCTGCGGACCTTCCCCGGCCAGGGCCGGACCTGGCGCTGGCACCAGGAGCTGAACTACTACGAGGAGCTGCCCCTGTTCTACGCCCTGGCGGAGGTCAATTTCAACTGCACCAGCCAGCAGATGAAGGGCGCGGTGAACCAGCGCGTGTTCGACGTTCCCGCCGCCGGGGCCTTCGTGCTCACCGACCACCGCAGCCAGATGGAGGATCTGTTCGAACCCGGGCGCGAGGTGGCCTTCTTCCGCGATCCCGCCGAGGTTCCGGACCTGGTGCGCCATTACCTGGACCATCCCGCCGAGCGCCGGCGCATCGTGGCCGCCGCCCGGCGGCGCATCCTGGCCGAACATACCTACGAGCACCGCCTGGACGCCCTGTTCCGGGCCATGCGCGAGCTGTACGGATGAGGCGGGCATGAGCGCCGCCGCAACCGGCCGGGGCGACCCCGGCAAGGCGCCCATCCTGGTGCTCCAGATGCAGCGCATGGGCGACCTGGTGCTGTCCTTCCCGCTCATGCTCTGGCTCTCGCGGCGCTTCCCCGGCCACCCGATCTGGACCATGGCCGAGCGGCTGTTCTCCGAGCACCTGCTGCCCGTGAGCCCCGAGGTGACCTATTTCCCCTGGGAGCCTTCCAGCCTGGCCCACCTGCGGGCCCACGCCTACCACCTGGTCATCAACCTGAGCCACGACCCGCGCGCGGCGGAGCTGGCCGGCAGCGTACGCGCCGAGGAGGTCTACGGCCCGGTGCGCGGCGCGGGCGGCGCGGCCTATGTGCGCGGCGACTGGCAGCTCTACCGGACCTCCCTGGTGCGGGCCAACCGCCACAACCGCTTCCACTGGGCGGACCTGAACGCCCTGGACGTGATCCCCCTGGCGGATATCGCGGCCACGGGCTTTCCGCCGCCGCGCACCATCACCCCCGTGGCCCGGCGCAAGATCGGCCTGTTCCTGGGTGCCAGCCAGCCCGAGAAGCGCCCCGAGCCCGCCTTCTGGGCCGCCCTGGCCCGCGAGCTGCTGGCCCGAGGGCTGCGGCCCGTGCTGCTGGGAGGCCCCGGCGAGGCGGGCATGGGCCGGGCCGTGGCCGAGGGCGTCCCGGCCCAGGTGCTCAACCTGTGCGGCGCCACCAGCCTTTCGGAGCTGGTGGTCATCGGCCAGACCCTGGGGCTGATGGTCACTCCGGACACCGGCCCCATGCACCTGGCGGCCTGGACGGGCCTGCCGGTGCTCAACCTGTCCGTGGGCAACGTCAACTGTTGGGACACCGGGCCCTACCAGCCGTGGCACCACGTTTTGCGCGCACGCGTGAGCTGCCGGGGCTGCTGGGAGTGCTCGCGCCCGGGCGTGCCCTGCCGCGAGCGGTTCCTGCCCCGGCAGGTGGCCTTCCTGGCCCATCAGGCCATCGACGGCCGCCTGGACCGCTACGCCGAACGGCCCCTGGCCGACCTGGAGCTGCTGCGCTCGGGGCGCTCGGAGCAGGGCCTGTACGCCCTGCACCCCCTGGCCCCCGCCGGGCGCCCGCCGGCCCGCGAGCTGCTCGGCCGGTTCTGGCAGGGTTTTTTCGGGCAGCACTTCGGGCTGTGGGGCCCGGGGGCGGCCCGGGGGGCCTATGCGGCCCTGGCGACGGCCTATCCGGCGTTGCACGAGGGCATGCGCCGCTTCCTGGCGCGCCTGGGCCGCGACCTGGGCCGGGGCCTGGCCCGCTCGCGGCGGACCCTGCCCCCGGACTTCTGGCTGCGCACGCCCCCGGCCATGCAGCCCGCGCGCAGCCTGTGCCAGCTCGTGTTGGAGAACGGCGACTTCGGGCGCCCGGCCTGGGCCCGGGCTCTGGCCCTGGCCGAGGGACTGCTGGCCGTGACCGACCCGCGCGGCCCCGGGGCCTGGCCGTAGCCTTCGCGGCCCGTGCCGGGTCCGTCCTGGCGCGCCCTGCGGCCGTGCTCCCGTCCCGCCCCCGGCCCTGGCCCGCGGCCCCCTCCCGGGGCAACTTCTGCCCGCACGGCGCCGCGGGTTTTTTGTATCCATCCGGATTTGTTGCGCGAGTTCTTTGGTACGCCTCTTGAAATGAAGGCGGCCAGGAGTGCGCAACATGCAGTTTTTTCCCTTCCTGAACGCCGACGCCACCTCTTCGGGCCTGGAATCCCTGTTCCAGGGCGGCGGCGCGTCGCCGCGCGACGACGGGCGGCACGAGCGGTTCGCGGCCCTGCTGGACGGCGAACTCGCCGCCGTGCGCGACGCCGTGCCCGGGCGCCAGCAGGCCGTGCGCAGCATGTGGGACAAGGCCCGCTCCGGCGCCCAGGCCCTGGCCTCGGGGCGGCTGCTGCCCGGCGGGCCGGACTTCGGCTCCGGGGCCACCGGGGCCCGGGGCCAGCGGAGCCGGGCGGTGGAAAGCCTGGCGGCCCTGGTTTCCGGCGCTGGCCCGGTGTCGGGCGTGCGCGAGCTGAGCGGGCTGCGCATGACCCGTGAGGATTTCCTGGGCCTGCGCGACGGACTGAAGGCCTACGGCCTTTCCTCCGACGACCTGCGAACCCTGGACGAGCGCATCTCCAGCCAGGCGGGGCTGACCTGGGGCCAGTTCCTGGGCGCCCTGTCCCAGAAGATGGTCGAGCTGGGCCGCGAGTTTCCGGGCCTGGCCCTGTCGGACGCGCAGTCGCGCGACATGCTGACCCTGTTCCAGAAGCTGGGCTTCACCTCCGCCCGGGCGGGCGAGCTGCTCTCCACCCTGGAGAACGGCGGCACGGCCACGGTGTGGGAGGCCATCGGCGCCAAGCTGGCCGCCATGCCCGAGGGCGCCACGGTGGAGCTGACCGGCTCCGAGCTGGCCACCCTGGGCAAGGTCATGCGCCTGTCCGACGGCGGGCAGGGCAGGCTGGCGGCGCTGCTTGGCGGCGCCGATTCCGCCCGGCTGAACTCCGGGCAGCTGTCCACGGTGATGACCATGCTGCGCGCCGAGGTGGCCGCCGACAAGCAGGTGGACGCCGACGCCAACCAGGCCCTGCGCAACCTCGTGAACCAGGGGCTGACCGCCGCCGCCGACCGCGCCGGGCTGGCCGCCCAGGCCGGCAACCGCGCGGACAACGACGCGCGCAACCGGCGCGTCCTGGCCCAGGAGAGCCGCCGCCGCCGGGCCGAGCAGGCCGACGGCTCCGCCGCCGACGCCTCCGGCGACGAGGGCGTGGCCGCGCGCATCCTGGCCGCCGATCCCAACGCGGGCCGGGCCCGCGCCGCCCAGGGCGAGACCCAGGGCGATGCGGCCCGCGAGGGCCGCGCGGGGCAGGACGGCCGCGAAGGCCGCTACCTGGCCGACGGGGCCCTGCGCCGGGGCGCCTCCGCCCAGGGCGAGGGCTCCGGGGGCAAGGGCGACGCCAAGGCCGGGGGCGACGCCGCCGAGGCGGCCTGGGGCCGGATGTGGGACAAGGTGCGCACCGACGACGCGCCCCGGACCTTCGCCCAGGACACCGCCCTGGCCGCCGCCCGGCTGGCCGACGCCCACGCGGCGATCCAGACCGGCGGGCGCGAGGCCCTGGCGGGCATGGACCGCGAGCTGGCCGCCCGGGCCCTGCGCCAGGTGGAGTCCGGCCTGCTGCGCACCCTGAACCAGAATCAGAAGCAGCTCGTCCTGCGCCTGGACCCGCCCGAGCTGGGCAAGCTCAGCATGGTGCTCACGGCCAAGGACGGCGAGGTCAGCGCCACGTTCCGCGCCGAAACCCGCGAGGCGCGGGCCCTGCTTTCCGAGCAGATGGCCCAGCTGCGCTCGCAGCTCGAGCAGCAGGGCATCCGCGTGGGGCGCATGGAGGTGCAGACCCAGCTTTCCGGGGAGCAGAACTCCGGGCAGTGGCTTTTCGCCGGGGACCACAACCAGGCCCGCGAGCGCGAGGAGAGCGCCCGCCGCCAGGGGCTGCTGCGCCAGCTGCGCGGGCAGGACGGGGACATGGCCCAGGAAATGCACAATGAGCCGCACACGGCAAGAATTGCCCGCCAGGGGCTGGATATCATCGCCTAGCGACCCATTGCGAGGAGCGCCATGCAACTCTACGAGCCGAGCAACATCATCGGGAGGGCCGAAAAGGACCTCTACAATACCGAGAAGTTCACCGGGAAGTCCCAGCTGGACAAGGAGGACTTCCTGACCCTGCTCGTGGTCCAGATGCAGCACCAGGATCCCCTGAACCCCATGGACGACAAGCAGTTCACGGCCGAGCTGGCGCAGTTCTCCAGCCTGGAGCAGCTGACCCAGATCAACCAGGGCGTGTCCGCCCTGGGCGAGACCACGGCCCACCAGGAGATGGTCAACGCCGCCTCCTACATCGGCAAGACCATCCGCGCCGTGGGCGACAACCTGAGCATCCACGAGGACGGCTCGGTGAGCACCATGTACTACAAGCTCGCCGACAAGGCCGAGAAGGTCTACATGAACATTTTCGACCAGAACGGCAACATCGTGCGCACCGTGCAGCTGGGCGCCCAGGCCGCCGGGGACCACGAATTCAAGTGGGACGGCAAGGACTGGAAGGGCAAGACCCTGCCCGAGGGCGTCTACTTCCTGGCCATGGCGGCCGAAGGCGAGGACGGCTCGGCCATCCTGACCCAGACCGAGGTGGCGGGCGAGGTGTCGGCGGTGCAGTACTCCGGCGGCGTGACCTACCTGCGCCTGTCCGACGGGCGCACCGTGGCCTTCCAGTATGTGAAGGAAGTGGTCGGCGATTCCAGCGCCTCCACGGGCGAAACCGGGGATGAATCCGGCGGCGAGGGCGAGGGCGAGGGCGACGGAGAGGGCGAGGGCGGCGGCAGCGCCGGTTAGGCGGAAAATTCTTCTGCCGCGCCCCGGGCGAAGGGGCGCGGACGAACGAAACACCGGACGGCGCCCGGGCGAAGGCGCGCCGACCCGGCAACGGCAGAAGTCAGGATACAGGAGGTTCGGTTATGGGTCTTTCAGCTTCCATGTGGACCGGCGTGTCCGGTTTGCAGACGCATGGCGAGAAGATGAGTGTGGTTGGCAACAACATCGCCAACATCAACACCGTCGGCTTCAAGGGCGCGACCATGCACTTCGAGGATTTCATCAGCCAGGACGTGAACACCGCGGCCGGAGTGGGGCAGATCGGACGGGGCGTGGCCCTGGGCGCCATCTACGCCGACTTCAGCCAGGGCGCCTTCGAGACCACCAACGAGGCCACCGACCTGGCCATCGGCGGGCGCGGGTTCTTCCGGGTCAAGGTCAAGAACGAGGAGACCACCTACTACACCCGGGCGGGCAACTTCCGTTTCGACAAGGACGGCTACCTGGTCGACCCCCACGGCTATGTGCTCCAGGGCTGGGCCATCGACAACTCGACCTCCACGGCCCTGGCCTCTTCCGGCGCGACCTCCTCGGCCACCAGCGGCGCCTCGGCCATCAAGGGCGCGGGCCTGCCCACGGACATCCGCATCGAGGGCTTCACCGCGCGGCCCAAGTCCACCGAGAGCGTGTCCATGATCACCAACCTGGACTCGCGCGACGGCAACGACAACGTGGTGGACGCCGCCAACCCGTTCTTCAGCATGTTCAACGTCTGGAACGGGCAGAACGAAACGCCCCTTGGCGAAACCCAGTTCGCCTACCAGAGCACCATCAAGGTCTACGACGAGGGCGGCTCGGCCCATGACCTGACGGTCTACTTCGACCAGGTGGCCTCGGTTTCCAGCACCGGCGAGCGCCACTGGGAGTACATGGTCACCGTGCCGCCCAGCGAGGACGGCCGCGTCATCGACGGGCAGACCCTGGCCAACTCCGGCGTGGCCGGTGTGGTCATGATCGGCACCATGACCTTCGACTCCTCGGGCCAGCTCAAGACCATGTCGTCCTTCACCCTGTCCTCGGGCGCAACCGGCAACCTGAGCAACCTGGACAACTGGACCCAGGCCCAGTTCAACACCAACGGCCAGCCCGTGTTCACGGCGAACTTCACCGGCCAGCCCTCGGCCAGCGGCACCGCCGAGTCCAACGCCCGCAACATCGGCATCAACTTCGGCCTGACCAACGCCAACACCTCGGCGGGCTGGGCCGCGGGCGGCGCGGCCAACGCGGGGGCCATCGGCACCAACCCGGCCCTGCTGCCCGAGTTCGCCTCCATCCGCGTCAACGCCGACGCCACGACGAGCTATTCGGGCTCCAGCTCCACCCAGCTTCAGTCGCAGGACGGCTACACCTTCGGCTTCCTGCAGAACGTCTCGGTGGACCGCGACGGCATTCTCACCGGGCGCTACTCCAACGGCGTGGTCCTCGAACTGTTTCAGGTCACCCTCTACGATTTCACCAACAAGTGGGGCCTCAAGCGCAACGGCTCCAACCTGTTCTCCGAGACCCGCGAATCCGGCGAGGCCAACGCGGGCCCGGCCAACGCCAACGGCTACGGCTCCATCTCCTCCAACTCCCTGGAGCAGTCCAACGTGGACATGGCTGCGGAGTTCGTCCAGATGATCACCACCGAGCGCGGCTTCCAGGCCAACTCGAAGATGGTCACCTCCGTGGACGGCCTGCTCCAGACCGTGATCCAGATGAAGCGCTAGCCCCAACACAGCACACGACCGACCTCCTTCACCATAACCGTGCCCGGCGGACGCCTCCGCCGGGCACGCCGTTTTTCGGACGCACAAAGGCCCGGCGCACATGGCGCGCCGGGCCTTTGCGCGCGCCGGTCCCCCCTGGTCCATGCGCGCGCCGGTTCGTCCTTGGCCGCCCCGCCCCGGGGCCCGGCCCCGCTACAGGGCCCTGTCCATGAAGCGGTCGCTCATCTCGCGGATGGACGCCGCCAGGCGCAGCATCTCGTCGGCGGGCACCTTGCGCAGGACCTTCTGGCCCGAGGCATCGCGCACCTCGGCCTGGACCTGGCCGGTCTGCTCGTGAACGAGGAACTTGATCTCCACCCCGACCTTGGACATGAACCGTTCCACCGGCTCGGCCAGCCGCATGAGGGCGGCCGCGGTTTCGGATTCCGGGGTGGACGCCTCGGCGTCGGTTTCCGCCTCCCGCCGGGGCGCGGCCTCCTGCGGGCGCTGCTGGTTCTTGCCGTAGACCCGGGCCACGGTACGCGCGGCCTCGGCGGAGCCCAGGGCTCCCGTTACGCTTGTGACTTCCATGTCCGCCTCCCGAAGGCCCCCGCCGTGTCCGTGGTGGGGCCTCCTGACGTTCTTATCGGCAGTCCGGTCCCGTTTCTTTAGGCCCGCAGTCCGGGCCTGCCCCCGCCGCGTCAAGACTTGTCAAGAAGCCGCCGCGCGCCCCGGGGCGCGCCAGGCCCGCGCGGGGGCGGAAAAAATATCCATGCCCCCGGAAAGAATGGTCTTTTTAGACTTTCTCTAGATCACAACATGTTGAAATTGATTAAGAAAGTTCAATTGGCACCGACGTTGCTTAATCTGGGCAAGTCAAAACAAGGAGGTTTTGCAATGTCTTTGGTCATCAACCACAACCTCATGGCGATGAACGCCGCCCGCAACCTGACCCAGACTTACGGGCGCCTGTCCACCTCGACCAGGAGGCTCTCTTCGGGACTGCGCGTGGACACGGCGGCCGACGACGCCGCCGGCCTGGCCATCCGCGAGCTCATGCGCTCGGACGTGGCCACCCTGCACCAGGGCATCCGCAACGCCAACGACGCCATCTCCATGGTCCAGACCGCCGACGGCGCGCTGCAGATCATCGACGAGAAGCTCATCCGCATGAAGGAGCTGGCCGAGCAGGCGGCAACGGGTACCTACAACTCCGACCAGCGCCTGATCATCGACTCCGAGTATCAGGCAATGGCTTCGGAAATCACCCGTATCGCCATGGCCACGGACTTCAACCAGGTCCACCTGCTGGACGGCACGCTGTCGGGCAGCATCCCCACCGCCCACGACGGCTCCGGCCTGCAACCCCAGGGGCCGATGAAGATCCACTTCGGCACGGGTAACGACAGCAGCGAAGACTACTATTTCATCTCCATCGGTGGTGCCACGGCCTCGCACTTCGGCCTGGGCATGGGTGCCGACTCCGCCACGTCCATCGGCGGCATGAGCATTTCCACCCAGTCGCTGGCCCAGGCCGCCCTCGCGGCCCTGGACGCGGCCATCATCTCCAAGGACAACATCCGCGCGAACCTGGGCGCCCTGCAGAACCGCCTGGAGAACACCATCTCCAACCTGCAGATCCAGGCCGAGAACCTCCAGGCCGCCGAGTCGCGCATCTCCGACGTGGACGTGGCCTGGGAGATGACCGAGTTCGTGCGCAACCAGATCCTGACCCAGTCGGCCACGGCCATGCTGGCCCAGGCCAACTCCATCCCCCGGCTGGCCATGCAGCTCATCGGCGGCGGCGGCTGATGCCGCTTGATGGTGCTGTGGTTCCTGCTGCGGCGTGAGACCAAAGACGTGCCCGGACCGGGGAGGCTCAGTCCTCCCCGGCCGGGGAAGCGCCGGTCCCCCGGAGCAGCGCCAGGGCCCTGGCCGCCGCGTCCTGCTCGGCCTTCTTCACCGTGGGGCCGGTGGCGCGCAGGCGCGTCCCGTCGGGCAGGGTCAGCTCCACCTCGAAGACCTTGGCATGGTCCGGCCCGCTGCCGCCCAGAAGCGCGTAGGCCGGGCGCTCGCGAAAATCCTTCTGCGTCAGTTCCTGCAGGCGGCTCTTGGCGTCCTTGACGCGCCGCGTCTCGCCCGGCCCGGGCAGGCGCCGGGCATAGATGCCGCGCACCACCCCGCGCGCCGCCGCGAACCCCCCGTCCAGAAACACCGCCCCCAGCACCGCCTCGAAGGCGTCGGCCAGCAGCGCGTCGCGCGTGCGCCCGCCCTGGAGCTCCTCGCCCCGGCCCAGGCGTAGCAGCCCGTCCAGCCCCAGCTCGCGCGCCAGGGCCGCCAGGGCCGGTTCGCTGACCAGCCGCGCGCGCATGCGCGTCAGCTCGCCCTCCGGGGCCTCGGGGTTCCGCTCGTAGAGCATCTCCGAAACTCCAAGCTCCAGCACCGCGTCGCCCAGAAATTCCAGGCGCTCGTTGTCCCGGTCGGCTTCCTCGTGCTCGTTGGCGAAGGAGCTGTGGGTCAGCGCTGTCTCCAAAAGCTTGACTTGGGAAAACCGATGGGAAATAACTTCCTGCAACGTATCAAGATCCTGCGTCATTCCGTTCCCCGCGCCGTGGGCCGGCCGTCGTGTCCGGGTTGGCCCCGGGGCGCGCGCGCCGCCCGCTGCGGGCGGAGCGCCCGGCGCCGCCGGGAGTCCTGGTTGGGGCCGGATACCAGGGGAAGCTTTGCGCGGTCAACCGGCCCGGCCCACGGCGGCCTCGCGCCGGGATTTGCAACGCCGTGAAAATGAAGTAGACAGGACGGACCACAGCGAGGAGGGCGCAAGATCATGGCGGGAATCTACATCGGCTCCACGGCGGGCTTCTCGGGCAAGAACATGGTCGTCATGGGCCTGGGGCTCAAGCTCCAGAAGGACGGCCACAAGGTCGGCTATATGAAGCCCGTGGGCGCCATGCCCACCGAGGTCGACGGCACGGCCTGGGACGAGGACGCCTACTTCGTGCAGAATATCCTGGGCCTTTCCGGGGCCGCGCAGGACGTGACCCCCGTGCTCGTGACCCAGGACTTCAAGGTCAAGGCCTTCGCGGGGCAGTGCGGCGACCTGATGCAGGACATCCGCGCGGCCTACGAAAAGATTTCCCGGGACAACGACGTGACCATCGTGGCCGGTTCGGGCAGCATGTACTCGGGCAAGTACTGCAACCTGGACGCCATCGCCGTGGTCCGCGAGCTGGGGCTCAAGGCCGTGGTCATCGACCGCTTCCACGACGAGCTGAAGTACGACTACCTGATGGTCATGAAGGAGGCTCTGGGCGACGCGCTGCTGGGCGTGGTGCTCAACGACATCCCGCCGTCGTCCATGGACGAGGTGGAGACCCTGCTGCGGCCCTGCCTGGAGCGCCTGGGCGTGCGCGTGCTGGGGGTCATCCCCAAGGATCCGCTCATGGGCGCCATCAAGGTTTCGGACCTGGCTGCGCGCCTGGGCGGCAAGGTCATCTCCTCGCACAACAAGGCGGACAAGGTGGTGGAGAATTTCCTCATCGGCACCATGCAGGTGGAGAACTTCATGACCCACTTCCGCAAGAACAAGAACTCGGCGGTCATCGTCGGCGGCGACCGCTCGGACGTGCAGCTCGTGGCCCTGGAGGGCAGCTGCCCCTGCCTGGTGCTCACCGGCAACCTCTATCCCAACGACATCATCCTGACCCGCTCGGAGGTCCTCGAGGTGCCCATCGTCATCGTGCGCGAGGACACCTTCTCCGTGGCCAAGAAGATGGAGACCATCCTCTCGCGCCACAAGCTGCGCGACGTGATCAAGATCCGCCAGGGCGCGCAGCTCGTCAGCTCCAACATCGACTACGAGTACGTCAAGAAGAGCCTGGGCCTGTAGGGCCGGGCGTCCGCGCGAAAAGGGCGCGCCCCCCTCGGGGGGCGCGCCCTTTTCGCGCGGGCGGGCGGCCGGGGCGCTACTTCTTGAGCTGGTAGAGCACCTGGAGGATCTGATCCTGGGTGGTGACGACCTTGGAGTTGGCCTGGAAGCCGCGCTCGGTGATGATCATCTTGGTGAACTCCTCGGCCATGTCCACGTTGGAGCCCTCCAGGGTGTTCTGGGCGATGCGCCCGTAGTTCAGGGTGCCCGCCACGCCTTCCACGCCCTCGCCCGAGGCGCTGGTGGCCGAGAAGTGGTTCCCCCCCTCGCGGCGCAGGCCCCATTCGTTGACGAAGGTGTACAGCGACACCTGGGCCAGCTCTTCGTGCACGCCGTTGCTGAAGTAGCCGATCATGGTGCCCGCGTCGTCCACCTGCAGGTTCATGAGCCAGCCCACGGGCGTGCCGTCCTGGGTCTGGTAGACGGTGGTGGACGTGGCGCCGCGCGCCGTGGTGGCGAAGCTGCCCGCGCGGGCGTCGGCCAGGCCCGGCAGCAGGGTCTTGTCGTGGCCCACGTCGGCGGCGCTGGCCGGGGCCGCGGTCCAGCCCGTGCCTGTCAGCCCGAAGGACAGGCTGATATCCGCCGTGCCCGGCGTGTCGCCCGCGAAGGTCATGGCGAAGCCCGGCACGCCCGACTCCCCGATGGCCGCCGGAGTCCAGTTGGCCAGGTCGCGCGGGTCGCCCGAACCGCCGTAGGTGAAGGCTGTCATGTCCTCCAGTTCGCCTGCGGCGTTGAAGGTCAGCGTGCCGGTCATGAGCAGTCCGGCGCCGGAGGTTCCGGCCACCCCGGGGCGCCCGTCGGCCTGCGGGTCCGTGCCGACCACGAATTCGTAGTATGACTTGCCCGAGGCGTTGGAGACCGTGACCCTGTCCAGGCTGACCGTCAGGTCGTGCCCGTTGCCCTCGGAATCGTAAACGCGGATGGTGTTGTCGTAGCCGTAGGCGCCCTTGGCCAGGGGCGAGTCCGCGTCCGTGCCGTTCCAGGCCTCGAACAGCCCGAAGAACGGGTTGGCCGTGCTGGTGCTGGCGTCGGTCATGGTGCCCAGGTTCATGCCCATGACCACCGAGCTTGTGGCCCTGGACGGCACGGTGATCTCGCCGTTCGCGTCCAGGGGCAGGAGGATGTCGCCCGTGGCCTGGGCCGCGCCGTTGACGATGGCCTTGCCCTGGACGCGGTAGCCGTTCGGGTCCACCAGGAAGCCGTTTCTGTCGAAGCGGAAATTGCCCGCGCGCGTATAGCGGACCTCGCCCGCCTGCTCGACCCGGAAAAAGCCCTTGCCCGAGATGGCCAGGTCCGTCGTGGCGCTGCCGTCCATGAACCCGCCGTTGCGGTAGTCCGTAAGCACGGCCCCGACCCCGACGCCCTGGCCGCGCTGCGAGAACCCCACGGTCAGCGGATTGCTGGCCGTGGTCAGCGTCTGGCTCAGCAACGTGGAAAAATGGATGTCCGTGTTCTTGTAGCCCACGGTGTTCACGTTGGCCAGGTTGTTGCCGATGTTCTGCATGCCCGAGCCGTGGGTCTTCATCCCCGTGGCCCCAATATACAAGGCGCTCAAGCCCATGACCGCTCTCCTTGAACCGAAAAACCGCACACGACCGGGGAAACAATTTCCCTCGCCAGGGCTCATCGCAAGGACCGTGCCGTCTGGGCCGGATGTCAGGAAACGTCAAGAATTATAAAGCCTTGGTGGTAAGCTGTTTTTCGGGGCGGCAAGAACTGCACCCCGCCTGCGGCGCGCGGGCAGGGCGGGGACGCGGGCGGGACGCGGGCAGGGCGGGGACGCGGGCGGGGCAGGTCTTGGATTCCGCATGCCCGTGCGGGCAGGGCGGACAGGGCGGGCAGGGCAGGCGCAACCGCGGTCGGCAGGCCCGAGCCACCCCGCGCCCGGCGGCGCGAGGAAGCGGGCAGGCCGGGGAGGGCAGCGACTTCCGCCCGGCCCCCGCGCCCGGCGGCGCTGGCGGACGGGGCGGGGACGCGGCGCGGGAGCCGGGCGCGGGCCGCTGCGTGCGCCAGGGCCCGGAAGGGGCGGGCGCCCGGGCGCGGGAGCCATCGGGGGGCGGGGGCTGCCCCGTGCGGCCCGGGGGGCGGCTCAGGACCGGGCAGGCGTGGCGCCGGAAAATCTCCCGGATGCCCCGCCATGCCCGGGGGGCCGGCGCGTGGTCCGGGCCGCCCGGGCATGGCGCGGGGAGACGGGCCCCGGCGGGGCTCAGGGCTCGAAGCCGGGGTCTTCGGGCAGGTCGCGGCGGCCGGCCTCGCGCCGGGCGAGGAGGTCGCAGCGTTCGTTCTCGGGGTTGCCGCTGTGGCCCTTGACCCAGCGGTAGTCGATCTGGTGGGCGGCCAGCAGGGGGTCCAGGCGCTGCCAGAGGTCGCGGTTCTTCACGGGCTTTTTGGCGGCGGTGAGCCAGCCGTTGCGCTTCCAGTTCCTGAGCCAGCCCTTGGTCAGGGCGTGCAGGAAGTACTGCGAGTCGGAGTGCAGGACGATCTTGCAGGGCCGGTTGAGGGCCTGGAGGGCCTCGATGACGGCCATGAGCTCCATGCGGTTGTTGGTGGTCAGGCGGTAGCCGCCGCAAAGCTCCTTGCGGGCGTCGCCGCCCGTGAGCACGGCGGCCCAGCCGCCGGGGCCGGGGTTGCCCAGGCAGGAGCCGTCGGTGTGGATGGTCACCGGGGTCGGGGATGCGGTCATTGTGCGGGTGTCTCGCGTGTTTCCTGGGCCATGAGCTGGTCCCAGATGCGTTTGAGGGCCATGAGCAGGCCGGTGGGCCAGCTGTCGGAGGCGAAGTAGGGGGCCATGTGCGCCGTTTCGAGGTCGGCGGTGAACCCGGGGCCCAGGGCCCGGCGCATCCAGGTCGGGTATTCGACCATGAGGGTCCGGTTGTCCAGGTCCAGCCCCAGGAAGAGGGTCTTGGACTTCAGGCGCGGGATTTCCACCGGGCCCTGGCTGATGCGCAGGACGAGCTCCACGCCGAACTCGTCGCGGAACAGGGCGGCGAAGTCGCGCAGCTGGCGCATCTGCCCGGAGTCGAGCAGGCCGCTGGCGTCGTGGATGGCCGCGCGGCTCTGGATGTCGGCCAGGGTGCGGTCGAAATGCCTGGTATACAGCCAGGCCACGCCCGCGAAGACGCAGATGAGCAGCAGCATGCGCACGGCGCCGGCGCCCCGGGATTCGCCGGTGTGGCGGGGCAGCGGGGAGAAGCCTCGGGGCATGGGGGGCCTCGCGGGGAGGGTTGTGCGCGGGTGGCCCGCGCGTGGCTGGAACGATGGGGCGCAGGGTAGCCGCCGGGACGCGGCGGCGTCAAGCGGGCCGGAGCCGGGCGGGTCAGCCGCCCTCGCCGCGCAGGGCGGCCACGGGGTCCAGCAGCGCGGCGCGCCGGGCCGGGCGCAGGCCGAAGAGCAGCCCGATGGCCAGGGCCGAACCCAGGGCCAGCAGGAACACCTTGCCCGAGAAGAGAATCTCCAGCACCCCCAGGCGCGAGAGAAGCTGGCCCATGCCCATGCCCAGGGCCATGCCGGCCAGGGCCCCGGCCGTGGTCAGCAGGGCGGCCTCGAAGAGGAACTGGGCGGTGATCTGCCAGCTTGTGGCTCCCAGGGCCTTGCGCAGGCCGATTTCCTCGGTGCGCTCGCTGACGCTGATGTAGAACAGGTTGGCCAGCACGAAGCCGCCGACGATCATGGCCGCCGTGGCGGTGACGCCCAGGAAGGCCACGAGGCTGCCCTTGAGCATGCCGATGAAGCGCAGGATCTGGTCGGCGGTGAGCAGGGTGAAGTCGTCGGGGGCGTCGCCGGTCAGCCCGTGGCGGTGGCGCAGCAGGGAGCGCAGGTTCTCCACATGGGCGGCCATGCGCTCGGGGTTGTGGAATTTGACGCGCAGGGCGCGGAAGTACTTGCGGTCCATGTTGAAGCGCTGGGTCAGGGTGGTCAGGGGAATGACCATGCGGTCGTCGATGGTGCCGTGGCCGCCGCCCACGCCGCGGTAGCTCAGGCGGCCGATGATGCGCACGGGCAGGCTGTCCACATGGACCACGCGGCCCAGGGGCGAGGCGTCGCCGAACAGCTCGCGCGAGATGCTGTCGCCGATGAGGCCGACCTTGGCGCCCCGGCGCACGTCGTCCTCGGAGATGTCGCGCCCTTCGGACAGCGGCCAGTTCCAGGCCCGGGCGTAGCCCTGGGTGGAGCCCACCAGGGCGGGCAGGTCGGTGTTGCGGCTGCCCGAGCGCGCGCGCAGGCCCATGCGCGCGCGCATGGGCACCACGAGATAGGCCCCGGGCAGGGAGCGCTCCATGGCCCGGGCGTCGTCCCAGGTCAGGGTCATGGTCCGCCGCCCGGGGGCGCGGGACATGATGTCCCCGCCGAGGATGAACACCGCGTCGGGGCCGAAGGTGTCCACGATTTCCAGGGCGCGGCGCTGGGCGCCGTCCACGCTGGTGACGATGATGGTCAGCGCGGCGATGCCCAGGGCGATGGCCGAGGCCACGAACACGCTGCGCAGCTTGTAGGCCCACACGGCCTCCACGGCGAAGGCCAGGGCCCGGCCCAGGTGGCGCAGGGTTTCAGGCATCGCCCTTGATGCGCCCGTCCAGCAGGTGGATGGCCGAGGAGGCGAAGGCGGCTGTCTGCGGGTCGTGGGTGACCATGACCACGGTGGTGCCCTGGGCGTTGATCCGGGCCAGCAGTTCCATGATCTCGCGGCTGGTGGTCGAGTCGAGCTGGCCGGTGGGTTCGTCGGCGAAGATGCAGGAGGGCTCGTTGAGCAGGGCCCGGGCCAGGGCCACGCGCTGCTGCTGGCCGCCGGAGAGCTGCCCGGGGCGGAACTGGGCGCGGTCGGCCAGGCCGACCCGCTCCAGGATGTCGCGGGCGCGGGCCGTGAGCTCGCGGCGCGATTGCGGCCCGTAGAGCCCGGGCAGGAGCACGTTTTCCAGGGCCGTGACGTAGGGGATGAGGTGGAAGCTCTGGAACACGAAGCCGAAGGTGCGGTTGCGCAGCCCGGAGAGGGTGTCGTCGTCCAGGGTGGACACGTCGCGCCCGTCCAGCTCGTAGCGGCCCGAGGTCGGCCGGTCCAGCAGGCCCAGGATGTGCAGCAGGGTGGACTTGCCCGAGCCCGATGGCCCTTGCAGGGCCGTGAAGTCGCCGTGGGCGATGTCCAGGTCGATGCCGCGCAGTACCTCCGTCGGCGCGCCCGCCGTTTCGTAGCGCTTGTGTACGTCGCTCAGGCGGATGAGCGGGGCGGCGCTCACTGGCGGCCCCCGGGGGGCGGCCCGGACGGGCGCGAGCCCTGGGAAATCTGCGAACCGGGCAGCACGAGCTGCACGGCCACCTCGTCGCCCTCGCGCAGGCCGTCCAGTATCTCGGTGGTGTCCACGCCGGACAGGCCGAGGGTGGGCATGGTCCGCTGGGGCTTGCCGTCGCGCATGACATAGACGGCCTGCTCGCCCCCGACCCATTTGAGGGCCGCGTTGGGCAGGGCCAGCACGTTCTCGCGGACCTCCACGATGATCCGGCACTGGGTGGTCATCTCGGGGCGCAGGTTCCGGGCCTGCTCCGGGCTCACGCGCACCAGCGCCTGGTAGTAGACGATGTTGTCGCGCACCTCGGGCTCGGGGTAGATCTGGTCGATGGCGCCGTGAAAGACCGTGTCGGGCAGGGCGTCCACCTGGAACTCCACGGGCAGGCCCGGGCGCACCTGGCCCACGTCGGTTTCGTCGACGTAGATCCACATCTCCAGGCGCGCGGGGTCCAGCACGGTGATCAGGTTGGCCACCTCCAGCCCGGTGACCACGGTTTCGCCCTCCTGGGCGGCGACCTGGCTGACCACGCCGCTGATGGGGCTGACGATGCGCGTGTGGCTCAGGCGGGTCTCGATGGAATCCAGGGCCGCCTGGGCCTCGCGCACGGCCTTGCGGGCCTTTTGCAGCTCGCGCTGGGTTTCGGCCTGGGTGCGCTCCAGGGTCGCGCGGCGGGCGCGCAGGGCGCCGTCCCTGGCCTGGGCCTTCTGGGCGGCGTCGTCGCGGGTGTCGCGGGCCACGAGGCCCTGGGCGAACAGGGCCTGCTGGCGCGCGGCGAACTCGGCGGCGTAGGCGGCCTCGGCCGCGGCGGCCTCCAGGTTGGCCCCGGCCTCGGCCACGGACAGCGGCCCCACCTCGCGGACGCGGGCCAGCTCGGTGCGCTCGCGCTCCAGGCGGGCCCTGGCCTCGGCCTGGTCCGCGCGCAGCTCGCGGTCGTCGACTTCGGCGATGACATCGCCCTCGCGCACGGCGTCGCCGATCTTCACATGCATGGAGGTGATGCGGCCCGTGGCCTGGGAGCCGATCTTGACGATGGCCCCGACCTGGGCCTTGACGATGCCCGTGGCCTCCAGCTGGCTGCGCACGGTGTCGCGCACGACCCTGGCCGTGCGCAGGACCTGGATTTCGCCGTCGCCCCGGCCCGTGGTCCAGAACAGGGCGGCCACCGCGGCGACGGCCACCACGGAGGCGATGATGAGTTTCTTGCGCACGGGGTTCCCCTTTGCCTCGGGTTGTGCTGCGGCATGGGCCGGGGCGGTCGGCCGCCCCGGTCCGGGTCAGGACATTTCGGCGATCCAGCGGGCCAGGGGCTCCTCGACCATGCGCCGGATTTCCGCCAGCCGTTCGGGCGACTGGGCCTCGAAGCGCAGGACCAGCACCGGCTGCGTGTTGGACGCGCGCAGCAGCCCCCAGCCGTCGGGCAGCACGATGCGCACGCCGTCCACGTCGATGACCTCGAAGCGCTGGCGGAAGTACTCCTGGGCGCGGGCCACCACGCGGAACTTCAGGGCGTCGGGGCAGTCCACGCGCAGTTCGGGGGTGTTGCAGGTCGCGGGCCAGTCGGCCAGGGCGGCGGACAGTGGCCTGCCCGGCGCGCGCGCCGCGATGTCCACGATGCGCAAGGCGGCGTAGAGGGCGTCGTCGAAGCCGTGGTACTCGTCGGCGAAAAACATGTGCCCGCTCATCTCCCCCGCCAGCAGGGCGCCTGTTTCGCGCATGCGGGCCTTGATCAGCGAGTGCCCGGTGGCGCTCATGATGGCCTGGCCGCCGTGGGCCTCGATGTCCTTGTAGAGCAGGTGGGTGCACTTGACCTCGCCGATGACCTTGGCCCCGGGGCGCCGGGCGAGGATGTCGCGGGCATAGATGGCCAGCAGCTTGTCGCCGTAGATCATGGCCCCGGTCTCGTCCACCACGCCGATGCGGTCGGCGTCGCCGTCCAGGCCGATGCCCAGCTCCGCGCCCTCGGCGGGCACGCGGGCCATGAGGTCGGTCATGTACTTGGGCACGGTGGGGTCGGGGTGGTGGTTGGGGAAGTCGCCGTC